>CAYNDI010000153.1:0-5757 GCA_964395955.1 uncultured Dehalococcoidaceae bacterium | reverse complement strand
TAGAGATGGACAGGATAAAAGAATACGCCTGGTGCTGCGGCGCCGGAGGGGGCGTTAAGGAGTCGAATCCCGAGTTCGCCGGATGGACGGCCAAAGAGAGAATAGCCGAGGCGGAGTCCACGGGGGCTGAGGCTATCGCGACCGCCTGCCCCGGCTGTGAGCAGAGTTTCAAGGACGCCATCAAAGAAAACGGAAGCAGCCTCAAGGTATATGATGTCGTTGAGCTTTTGGCGAAGGCCATCTAAAGAGGGGAGAGTATTTAAGTTATTATTTATTGTCATTCCCGCGAAGGCGGGAATCCAGTGGTGGAGAAAAGGGGGGTCTGGATTCTCGGGTCAAGCCCGAGAATGACACCATTACGCCATCTGAAAAGGAGGGCATGAATCATGGCTTTGAAGAGAGAATTATATAAGGCGCTGGAAGACGTGGTGGGACCGGAAAACATTACCGAAGCCCCGGTAATACTAAATTCTTACGCTCAACGGGGTAGTCCCAGGTTTGAAGCGGTGACTCTCCCCAAGACCACCGAGGAAGTCCAGGCAATCGTCAGGCTCTGTAATCGTTTCGGGGTGCAGTTCAAGGCATCCAGTTCCGGCTGGGGAGCCTACGGCGATGCCGGTGGGCCGGGCGTCGTTAAACTGGACCTGAGGAGAATGAACCGCATCCTGGAAATCAACGAGAAAAACATGTACGTGGTCGTAGAACCATATGTAATTTTCGCCCAGCTGCAGGCAGAGCTGATGAAAAGGGGCCTGAACTGCAATATCACCGGGGCCGGCAGCAACTGTTCGGCCCTCCCTCTGGCCGCCCATCAGGGGATAGGGCACCTGAGTGTCAGCGGCAGCTACGGTGAGAGAAACCAGCTAGGCCTGGAATGGGTAACTCCCGACGGGGATATCGTCAGGGCGGGTTCGCTGGGGTCAATAAATCAGTGGTGGTGCGGCGATGGTCCGGGTCCGTCTTTGAGGGGCATTATCAGGGGCAACGTAATGCCGCTGGGCGGACTGGGCGTCTATACCAGGGCAGCCCAGAAAATCTATCACTGGCCGGGACCGGCCACGTTCCCCATCGAAGGGGTATCGCCACACTACAGCCCCAGCCGGATACCACCGGGCTTTATGGTACGGTATATCTCTTTCCCGTCGCCGGAAAAGCTGAACCTGGCAGCGCAGAAGGTCGGTGAGACTGAACTGGGATTCATACTGATGGGCTTCAACCCGGGCATGATATCGGCCAATATCGCCACGAATAATAACGAAGACCTCGCCTATATAAAGCAATTTACCGATGCCGTCCAGGGGCCGGGGTTCCTAATCATCATGGCCGGTAACTCGCCGAACGACACTGAATACAAAAAGAAGACATTACAATTAATCATGGATGAATATGACGGCAAGCCCCTGGAAGCGGTCGAAGACCCCAAAAATGCCGGTGGTTTCATGTGGCGCTTCATCAGGGTGACCAGTTCAATCAGAGAGGTAGCCCGGGCCTCGGGAATCTTTGCCGGGGAGGTGGGGGGCACCGATGTATTTCCGCTCATGCATCAATACATTCTGCGTTCAGCCCCGGTCAAACAACGCTATATAGACGAAGGGAAGCTGCTGTCCGACGGTACCGACCCATTCGTACAATCAGTCGAACACGGACATGCCGGACATGCCGAGCTGCTTATCAGGTTTAACAAGCAAGACCCAGAATCGATGAAAGTGGCGGGTGAGGTGGCACAGTTTGCGAATAAAACGGCGATAGAGGGCCATTTCGGTGTACCGGGACACGTGTGGGGCGACGCCGCCCACGACCAGTACGGCCCGCATACATCCGATTACCATATGTGGCTGAGAAAATTCAAGAAAACATTCGACCCCAACGGGGCATCGGAATCAACCAACTACATAACCGTAAAAGACTAGGCTTTTCGAAAAAGTGGAGAAGATAGTAAGGAGTATCTGTCAGGCATGCCACTGCAATTGCGGCGTCCTGGTACACATTGAGGACGGGAAAGTAGTCCGTGTCACCGGCGACCCCGGGCATCCCATGAATCGTGGTTTTATCTGCGTGAAAGGGCAGGCGCAGCCCGAGCTTCTCTATCACCCCGACCGGCTGAAATACCCCCTGAAACGCACCGGTGAAAGGGGGGAAGGCCAATGGCAGAGGGTCTCCTGGGATGACGCCCTGGACGAAATCGCCGCGAGACTAACCGGAATCCAGGAGAAATACGGCGCGGAATCTATTGCCGTGATGACCGGCACCGGCCCCAGGACGGGCAATAACGTCGCCCGCCTCTTCTGCCTGATGATGGGCACGCCCAACCGAATCAGCGTCGATAATCACATCTGCTTCGCCCCTTCGACGGTGGCCGAAAGCGCTACCTACGGCGTGATGACCACCATGATGGAAATCGGGCCGGACTACCGGCATGCCGGCTGCATCATGGTCTGGGGCGCCAACCCTCTGGTCTCGCACCCGCCGCGGGGACTGGAAATAGTACATGCGAAGCAGAAAAGGGGCACCAGACTGATTGTCATCGACCCCCGCCGTACTGCCCTGGCGGCCATGGCCGACCTGTGGCTGCAGGTAAGACCCGGCACCGACCTCGCCCTGGCTCTCGGCATGATTAATGTCATCATCGGCGAGGAACTCTATGATAAAGAGTTCGTGGCAAAGTGGTGCTACGGCTTCGATGAGTTGCAGAATCATGTGCAGGCATTTACCCCCGAAAAGGTCGCCGAGATAACCTGGCTGCCGGCCGACATCATCCGGGAAGCGGCCAGGCTTTATGCCACCACTAAGCCGGCCGTCCTGCATCACCGCATCGGACTGGAACACAACATCAATTCCACGCAGGCCGACCGCGCCTGCGCCATATTAATCGCGCTTACCGGAAACCTGGACGTTAAAGGCGGGAATCTATTCCAGCTGCTGCCCGAAGGCTTTACCAATCCCTGCAATAAACTGAATTTCCCCCCGGCTGTTCAGGAGAAGCGTATCGGTGAAAAGGAATATCCACTGGCCCGGGGTTTCGTGCACTGCGGTCTGGTGGTCGAGTCGCTGCTGGAAGGCAAGCCCTACCCCCTTAAAGGCATGTACTGCACGACCGGCAATCCCGTGGTGAACATGCAGAACAGTAAAAAGATGTGGCGGGCGCTGAAGAATCTCGAACTTCTTGTAGTCGCTGATTTCTTCATGCAGCCCACCGCCGAACTGGCCGATTTTATCCTGCCGGCATCCACCTGGCTGGAGAAAGACGATATGGGTGATTTCCCCAACCTCATGTACACCAATTACATTGCCGCCGGGCAAAAAGCCGTCGAACCTCTTTACGAGTGCCGTGACGACCGGGAGATACTCCTGGAAATGCAGAAGAGAATCAACTGGCCGAACCGGGTACCTTTACCCTGGAAAGACGTTGACGAACTGAATAACGCCATGGTCGAAAGCATGGGCATGACTTTCCAGGACCTGCAAACCAAAGGCTATATTATCGAACCCATGAAATATCAGAAGTATACCGAAAAAGGATTCAACACGCCGACCGGCAAGGTCGAGCTTTTCTCGACCAGGTTTAAGGACTTCGGCTACGACCCGCTGCCCACTTACCACGAACCACCGGAAAGTCCCGTCAGCACCCCGGAACTCCTGCCGGAATACCCCCTGATTCTGATTACGGGAGGCAGAAACATCGCCTTTTTCAATACAGAAGGACGCCAGGTATCCAGACTGAGAAAGCTGTTGCCGGACCCGCTCATCGAGATACACCCGGATACCGCCCGCGAAGCCGGTATTGACGAAGGCGACTGGGTATGGCTGGCGACGCCTCAGGTTGAAGGAGAAAGAGTCAGGCTCAAGGCAAAGCTCACCACCGATGTCCACCCCAGTGTCGTTCACGCGCCTCACGGCTGGTGGTTCCCGGAAAAGCCCGGCCCGGAACACGGCTGCTTCGACTCCAATGTGAATGTCGTTTTATCAGGCGACCCGCCCCGCGAGCCTATCTGCGGCTCGGTCAGGACCAGAGGGACGTTATGTAAATTATCCAAATGTGTTTCTTGATAGCACGGCAACGGTGCGAAACTGTGTTATAATTGATTAGATACCTTTCTTTCAAATCTACCTAAAGTGTTACCAATCTAACTTGTTTTTGTTTGAGCGCGGGAGTGTTTTATATATGGTTGATTTCGATATAAACCGGATAAAAAAAGAGGTCGAGGGCGGCTTTACTCCGGCCTGGCTTTCAACCGCCAAGCTGCTACCACGCAACACAAATATTACCCTGGAAAGAGAAGGTAAATCCCTGCCTCTGCGGAATTTAATCCAGAAATCGAGGGAAGTACTTCTGAAACTCGGCTTTGACGAAGTGGAGAACCATACCATCCTCCCGGACAGCGACGTCTTAAAGCAGTACGGCCCCGAGGCACGGATTATTCTCGACAGGGCTTTTTATCTGGCCGAATTGCCGCGTCCGGAGATAGGTCTGAATAATAAAAAAATCGCCCAGATTCAAAAAATATCCGAAAATATTGATATTGAGAAGCTCCGTCGCGTCCTGAGGAGCTATAAGATGGGGGAAATTGAGTCAGACGACCTCGATGAACAACTAACCATACAATTAGGTATAAGCGATTCCCAGGCAATCGACCTCCTGGATAAAGTCTTCCCGGAAATGAAGAAAATCCAGCCCATGCCTACAAATAATACCCTCAGGAGTCATATGACAGGCACCTGGTTCCACACGCTGCGGAGTATACAGAATAAACACCAGCCTCCTATTGCTCTGTTTTCCGTGGGATTACGCTACCGCAACGAACAGAGGGAGGACGCCCACCATCTCCGGGTACACAATTCCGCCTCGGTCGTTATCATGGACCCCGAGATGTCACTGGAAGCCGGCAAGGAAATTACCAATGAAATTTTCAAAGAGCTGGGTTTCCACGAAGTGAGGTTCGATACTAAAAAAGCGACATCGAAGTACTACGCACCGGAACAGGAGCAGGAGGTGTTCGCTAATTTTAGAGGAGAATGGGTTGAGGTTGCCGATATCGGCATGTACTCCCCGATTGCCCTGGCGAATTTTGATATAAAGTGGCCCGTGTTTAACGCGGGTTTCGGGATTGAAAGGTTGGGGATGCTTTTTTACGACTCGGACGATATGAGAAAGTTCGTGTTCCCTCAATTTTCGACGTCTGAATTTACCGATGAAGATATGGTGAAGAATATAACCTATATTACCGAACCGGTAACTACCCGGGGCATGAAAATAGCCAGGGCTATAGAAAACACCGCCCGCAAGCACAAAGATGCGATTGGGCCCTGCAGCTTTGTAGCATTCGAAGATAGTTCCCTGCGGGTGACAATCGACGAGAAAGAAGAGGGGAAAAGGTTGATCGGCCCGGCCGGTTTCAACGAAATCTGCGTGACCAATGGCGAGATTTACAGCGCCTTAACTCCTGCGGACAAATATACCGGTATAAATTACTTGCACGCCATAGCCAGAGGCGCCGCCGCGGCCATAGAAAACAGCCAGGATGACCTGAAATATCAGGTTAAAGTGGTTAAACATCTTTCCGATATCAATCTCCAGATACCCCTGGCTATCAGGGAATACATCGAAGGTAAACAGCGGAAAATTAAAATCGGCGGGCCTGTTTTCATCGAAATATCAGCTCAAATCCTTGGGTAATCTATGCGGGGTGCAGCGGGCATGACAAAGAATATTGAACTGAAAAGAACACATAAGGATTTTATAAATATTATGCCCCTTCA
>CAYNDI010000152.1:0-5771 GCA_964395955.1 uncultured Dehalococcoidaceae bacterium | reverse complement strand
CTTCGATGATAATATCGGCGTCCTTGACCGCTTCTTTAACATCGACTAAAAAAGTCATCCGGTCGAGGATTTTCTTTTTATCAGCTTCCGTCATTCTCTTCTGGCTGATACGCCGGTCATAGACACTGTTCAGCGTTTCCCGGCCCCGGTCCAGAAATTTCTCCTCGATGTCCCTTATTTTTACCTTATACCCGGCTTCGGCGGCCAGGGCGGCTATCAAAGCCCCCATGGAACCGGCGCCAAGCACGGTAACGTTTTTAATCTCTTTCACGGCAGATATCCCCTTTCCGTTCCATATTATGCGGTAATCAAGCCTATTTTTTTACCGGCTCGAAGGCGTAGTAAACCCGGTCGCATATCTTGGTCTCTTTCTTGACCTCAATCGGGTGCGAGGGAACATCGAAGACGACGAATTGCACCTCGTCACCTTCTTTAAGCTCGCCTTCCTTGCAGTTGACGATACGGGCCAGCAGGTGCTTGAGAGGGGCTCCCTCCCCGAAGGTCAGCCAGGCCATGATTAACGGAGACGGGAAACCGGCGGGTGCGCCGGCCTGTGTTTCTGTCAGCGTGACCACTTTTGCCCGCTTGGGCAGTTCTACCCATTCCAGCTCGTCGGACCAGCACTTGGGACAGATTACGCCGGGAGGAAAGGCGATATGACCGCATTTCTTGCACTTGGTGGTGGTGAACTTGCCCGCCCGGAGGTTATCGAAAAACGGGTAGATTCTGTTGAATTCCGGGGCCTCGAAAGGCCATATATCCATTTCCCCTATATACTTGCCTTCAAGAGCCGGTATTCCTACTGTCTCGACTTTCTGTAATTCAGCCATTTGTCTTCTCCTTATGTAAATCTGGCGTTGTTTTTATTCGACCGGTTCCCTGCCATAGACGATAACGGTATGTTGAGCGCAGGTGCCGCTAAGGTTGTGGGTCAGGCCGAAGGTGGCGTCTTTTACCTGGTGGATGGCGCGACCCTGAAGCTGCTTGCATATCTCCAGTGACTGGCGTGCTCCCGAAGCACCGAAAGGATGGCCGTAAACAAGGAGACCGCCGTCGGTATTTACCGGGATTTCACCACCCATGTTGATGGCGCCGGACGCCGCGAAGGCGCCGCCCTCTCCCTTCTTACAGAAACCGAGCTCTTCGAGTTCAATGACCTCAGAGATAGTGAAACAATCATGCGTTTGAGCGACGTCGATATCTTTGGGAGTGAGTTTGGCGTTTTTGAAAGCCACTTCGCCGGCTTTCTTGAGGTGGGGCCATTCCGCCAGCGTGTCACCAGGCCAGCCGGAGGACATGCTGTGAGTGGCGTGCTGGCCAGTACCGCGAAGATAGACCATCGGCCTGTCAGTGAGTTCCTTGGCCCTCTCTTCCGAGGCAATGACGACCGCGGAAGCGCCGTCGGAAAGAGGACAGCAGTCGTACAGCCCGAAGGGGTCGGCAATAATCCTGGCGGCGAGGGCTTCCTCCATGGTCAGCGACCTGCCTCCGAAGTGGGCGTTGGGACTGTCCGTGCCGTAATTATAATTGGTCACGGATATATGGGCCATTTGTTCCTTGGTCGTCCCGTAGCGTTTCATGTGCATCCTGGCAATCATGGCGAAGAAAGGCGGAGGTACTCCCAGACCCATGGCCGAATCCCAGTCATGATCGTTGACTGCCAGCTGGGTAAAGTTGGTCTCCCATCTCTGGGGCATGTAGACCTTCTCCGCCCCGGTTACCAGCACAACCTCGGAAATGCCGCTTTCGATGAGACCCTTGGCAACGATGATAGCTGAGTTTGAACCGGCGCAGAGTGTGTCGAGTCGAATACAGATGGATGTCGGTGAAAGGCCCAGCCGGTGGACTACCAGGGGGGCGGTGTTGAGCGCCGAGGAGTGCCGTCCGGCCATGGTGGTGGCGATGATAAGGCCGTCGATATCGGTGGGTTTGAGGGCGGGAATGTCATCAGAACAGGCTTTCATTGCCTCCTGAACCATATCGAGTAAATGCGCCTGTCTGACGCCGAATTTACTCGTCCCCCCGCCGACGATTACAGCTCTCTTTTTCTGTGCCATACGAATATCTCCTTTTATTTAATTTACTTATATTTTCACGGAAACCTATAACAGGTAGACTGGCGACTGCCACCGCCACCTCTCTACATTTCTACCTGCTTTCCCTGTCTATCTTATCAGAAAAAGCAGGGCATCGTAAAGTAGCGGCGCTCAGGTTATCATCATATTCAAAAAAAGCCTACCTCACTCCATTCGGTATATTCAGGGTGATAAAATGGAATATATTGAATCAACATGCTAAAATATGGACATGAAGTCAGAAAATGGGAGGTTAAAGGATTGACATTTGCCAAATGGCAAATTATAATAATGCCATGACTTACACAAATAGCAACCTGGGTAAAATATTAAAGCAGCAGCGTGTTACCATCCCATTGACTCTACAGGAACTGGCTGCGGAATCGGGAGTGTCCTCGTCCCATCTGGGACGCATTGAGAGGAGTGAGCGCTTTCCTTCGGCAAGGATTTTGCGCAAAATCGCCAAACCTCTCGGCTTTGATGAAGATGAGCTTTTCACCCTGGCCGGTTTCCTCTCTCCTCAGGCGCCCGGCGTCGCTGAAGAGGGTATGCGCTACTCCAGCCGCCAAATAGACCCCTATGTCGCCAGGACGCTGGCTGAAGAACCACCTGAGGTGCAACGCTCCATCATCGGTATCCTCAGTCTCTTAAAAAGTCTCGCCAAAAGCATGTCAAAATAGAACCTCCTGGTTCGTTTTGGCTTTATCACCTTAGGATAGGGCATCACTGCTCCCTACTGGTTCAGCTAGTGAACGGGCTATTTGCTTTGCCTTTAAAAAAGTGATAACTTTAATGATAACCATTGCTGGTAAACACCGATACAGGAAGTACGAATCCTATGGAAACCAAGGAAGAAGAGTGGCTGAGGTTTGTCGATACCCTCAGCCATGAGCTTAAAACACCTCTGACGTCGATTATCGCTGCCGCCGGTCTGCTGGCCGAAGAGCTTGAAACCAGCACCGACCAGTCCCACCAGAAATTAATCCAGACTATCATCCACAATGCCAACAACCTGGAGACAAGGCTGGCCGAGCTTCTGGATATCGTCAAGTCCGGCAGCGGTAAACTCCAGTTGCAGGTCGAGCCGGTAGATATAAAATCACTCATCCTGGGTACCTGTCTGCAGATCACCCCCATGCTCCGGGGAAAAAGACAGAAACTGAATACTGAAATGCCCGAGTCCCTGCCTATCATCCAGGGCGATGGACAGCGACTCGAACAGGTAATGCTCAACCTGATGACCAACGCCGCTAAATTCACTCCGGACGAGGGCAATATCCTGATAAGGGTGCGAACTGAGAATGCCAGCCTGGTAATCGACGTGGCGGATAACGGTATCGGTATCGCCAGCGAAGAGATACCCAGATTATTCAAGCCATACAGTCGCCTCAGCGCCGACACGCAGCGTCATCCGGGTCTGGGACTCGGTCTGGCTCTGGCTAAACAGGTGGTGGAGCTTCACGGTGGTAAAATCTGGGTGGAAAGTGAACCGGGCAAAGGCAGCACTTTCTCTTTCTCCCTGCCGCGGTATCCGGACAGGCGGGCTGCGCAGGCATAAAGGAGCGATATGAAAGTTCTGGTTATCGAGGACGACCCGGGGATTATCGAAGTTGTCTCCCTGTGTTTTCAACTACGCTGGAGCGGCACCAACGTAATATCCGCCGCCAACGGCCGCAAAGGCGTCGAGTTCGTGGAGACCGAAAGCCCTGATGTCGTAATCCTCGATATCGGCCTGCCGGATATGGACGGCTATCAGGTACTTAAGGAGATACGCCGCTTCTCCGATGTACCGGTGCTCATGCTCACCGTCAGGGGCGATGATACCGATGTCGCCAAGGGTCTGGAACTGGGCGCCGATGACTATATCACCAAGCCCTTCAGCCACATCGAGCTGATCGCCCGGGTGCAGGCGGTCCTCCGCCGCGCTCAGGGACTGGCCATCACCGATGATGAGCGTCCCTTCACCAGCGGAAAGCTAACGGTGGACTTCAGCCGGAACGAGGTCACGCTGGGCGGACAGCCTATCAAACTAACCTCGACGGAAAGAAAGCTGCTCTATCATCTTATCAGGAACGAAGGCCGTATACTCTCGCACGAAAGCCTGCTGGCCAAGGTCTGGGGGGATACCTACGTCGATGCCAGGGACCTGCTCCGGGTACATATTCAGCATCTCCGCCAGAAACTGGAGGACAACGCCGAATCGCCCACCGTCATCGTCACCGAGCACGGCATCGGCTATAAATTCATCCGTCCCTCCGGCAACTAATCCCCTTCTCCGGTCACTACCCTAAAACACGATTTATTCACCCCGTCCAACGCGTTGTCTTATCCTCACCTTTCTTATCCGTTCATCCCCATTCTTTATCAGAAATTAATGACATCTTTATGAAAATTTAACTATCCTTAGGTCTATCTTTATGACACTATGTTAAATTGAAAATAGCTATATTTTACGATTAACCAACAGAGGCGTGAAGATGGAAAAAGTCAAAGTATTTCTCTCCGACCCGCAGGTTCTCTTCCGGGAAGGTATTCACTTTATACTCTCGGGTGAAGAAGACTTCGAGGTTATCGGAGAGACCACCAGCAACGATGAAGCCTATACCCTCATCGAGGCCAATCCACCTAATATCGCCATCCTGAGCCTGCAGGACAAGAGGACTGCCGGCCCCGATATAGCCCGCCGCATCAAGCGCAGCCTGCCCTCGGTCTCCATCATTCTGACCATTGATAAAAAGGAAGATGAAAAAATATTTGAGACTATCAGGTGCGGCGCCAGCGCCTGTCTTACCAAAGACACCGAGCCGGAACAGCTCCTCGATATCATCAGGGTGGTCTCTCAGGGCAGCCTTCCCATCGTAGAAGAGCTGTTTTCGCCGGGAGTAGCGGCCATGGTCATAGCCGATTTTGAAAACTTTATCGAGTTAAATAAGCAAATGGACAATTTGCTGGCCGACCTCACCGAGAAGGAAACGCAGGTCCTCGAAAGCATCGCGGGTGATAATAGTATCGAACAAATCGCCGAAAAACTGAATATCAGCGAAGACGCCGTTTCACGCCACCTCAGGCAGATACTGAAAAAGCTCGTCGCCAATGACCAGGCTCAGGCGGTTATTGAAGCCGCCCAGAGAAGCCTGCCATCAATGATACGCCGTCCCCTGAAAAAAGACGGCAAAGCCGTAGATTACGTAACCAGAGCCGAGTTTGACAAGTTCAAAGACCAGCTGATGGAACGCCTGAAATCTCTACTCGGTGAACTGGCATGATAAAGGGCAATCTCACAGCACATGAAACGCTTCATAGCATTATTTATTATTACCGCGGCCTGCATTGCGGGACTACTTTCCGCAAGAGGAATCATGCCGCTGGCACCCGTTCTCGGCCCCGGTATGGAACCGGTTCTTTCATTCCTCGGGAGTCAGACGGGCATGATATCCGTTATTGTTGGCCTGGGAATCCTGGCTTTATTATTCTTCGGCAGCGATATTATCCGCCTCGGCAACCTGCTGCTCCTGGCTGTATTCGCCCCTGTCATTAATGAAGAAAAACGCATTAATTACGCTCTGACCCGCCAGATTGAAGCCAATGAAAAGAAAATAAACGCCACGGAACTGGCCCTGAAAGATTTTTCCGCCGCCGTGGCGGAGTATGCCCGTCACCTGTCCAGCCATACCAGCGCTATCCAAGGACTGGCCG
>CAYNDI010000151.1:0-5824 GCA_964395955.1 uncultured Dehalococcoidaceae bacterium | reverse complement strand
GGTGAAAGGCTCCGGTCCCTTAATACCCAATTTCAATACACTACCCGTACCCTACCAACCCAAACAAATCCCCCGTGAACGGTTAATGGCTGTACCCGCGGCGGTGGCGGCTGTAGCGTTAATCGTTTTACTGGTGATTACTGTCCAGGATGCTTCTGCAGATATTAATTGGGCGCAAAGCCAACTGGAGTCTACTCGGTTCGTCCTTGAAAAAAAACAGGCCCAGAAAAAGGAACTGACGGCAAATACCGCGCGGTTGGAAAGTCAACTGGCCGGTATTAAAGACGCCCGTATAAAACACGTGGCCGCTCTGGAAACCATAAATACCGAAGGAACCAGGATGAATGATGACATTAGTGCTATCGTAGATAACGTTGTAACCGATCTAACACTGGAAAGTATCAGTCATTCCGGTGAACAGGCGTCTATTAACGGGCAGGCGAAAACCGAACTGGAAATTTTCGATTATGTTCATGAGCTTCAGGATACCGGACGGTTCCTGGAAATTACTATTTCTAATATTAACGGGGACCCCTCAAGCGAAAACTCGAGTATGGGATATTCCCTGGCGCTTCGGCTAAAGTGAGGTCAGAAATGGCAGACATTGTTGCGTTATTAAAATTGGCCAAATCCAGGAATGCATCAGATTTGCATCTGGTTGTAAATAGAGCGCCTTTACTTCGTATTAATGGCAGTCTTTTACCTGCCGGTGAACTACCGGCACTGACCGCCGAGGATATCGAGCAGGCTTTACACCAGGTGGCAACGGAAAAGGAAGTAGCTGATTTTGAGCGTTGCCTGGAACTTGACATGGGTCGAACCATCCCTGATGTTGGCAGGATCCGTTTTAATGCCGCTAAACAGCAGGGCACCGTCAGCATGGTCATGCGTTTGTTGCCGATGAAGATACCCGACCCCGATTTCCTGGGCTTACCCGATGTATGCACGGAACTGATTATGCGGCCCCGGGGCCTGGTGATTATCAGCGGGCCTACCGGTAGCGGTAAGTCCACCACCCTGGCATCCATGATTAACTATCTCAATCAGAATGAGAGCCGGCGTGTGGTGACCATGGAGGACCCTATTGAATATACCTATGATAATAAGAAATGCACTATCACCCAGCGTGAACTGGGGCAGGACACTCTTTCCTTCGCCGAGGCTCTGAAGCACGTGCTCAGGCAAGACCCGGATGTAATTCTGGTGGGTGAGATGAGAGACCTGGAAACAGCCTCGGCAGCTCTCACCGTGGCTGAAACCGGGCACCTGGTACTGACTACCGGCCATGCCCCCAGCGCCGCACAGGCTGTGGAGAGGGTATCCAGCCTCTTCCCGCCCCACGAGCGTCACCTGGCTCAGACGAGACTGGCTTCATTGCTTCTCGGTATTCTTTGTCAGGCTCTGGTGCCTAAAACCGACGGTTCGGGCAGAGTGGCTGCCATCGAGGTGATGCTGGCCAACTCGGCGGTGAGAAACCTCATCAGAGAAGGCAAGACCTTTCAATTGCCCAATGTCATCCGTATGAACACCCAGCATGGCATGGAGTTACTCGACCAGGCGCTTATGAGGTTGTATCGCGCCAATGCCATAACCTACGAGATGGTTCTTGAATTCTGTAATGACCCCGAGGAAATAGCCAAGCTTGCCGGTCCTAGAGAAAGTCAACCGAAGGATGACCCGAACCTGGCACTGACCACCCAGTTTAATTAAGACCTGTCCGCGGAAGATACATAGTAAATATTAGTCATTAGATTCCTGGATAATAAATAAAACCCGCTTCCCTGTATCGAAAGATGCAGGGATTCTTTTTTAGGGTTCTGTTTGATTGTGGTTGATTCCGGAATGCCCTGCTTCTTGGTCGCCCTGCCTTCGCCGAAGGGCTTGCCTTCAATTAATATCAACGTAAACCAGGCTGCTGCCGGCAGGGGCCTCTCCTCATTTCCGAATTGTCATTGCGAGGAGCCGGAGGCGACGAAGCAATCCGCCCCTTAAGAGCAACGGATTGCTTCGCTAACGCTCGCAATGACATTTAGGGTGGGGTGGGGGAAATACTACGGGTTATGTAGTTGATGATACGAGGGCGGTCAGGGCGGGAATAGATAACAGACGGAAAGGAGAGGAAAGGGGTGAGGATATCACCGGTCAACTTATATATGCAGTAAAGCTATATTATCGAGCATGAAAAAGCCTATCAGCCGAACCGGGTAGTCCGGGCTGATAGGCTTGATCTCTTAAGCTATATTGTCTTTACCTGTTTCTCTATATTTATTAATGGGGTCCGTACTGGGTTACGCCGCCGGTGGTGGTAAAGTCATAGCTGCAGCCGGTCTTCGGAGAGGCGTTTTCCGTTACCCCGGTAGTCGCCGGAGAATCGCCAAGGCCGGTGATATATTCATCGAGATATACTATTACACCTCCCGTAGCGTTCGCCGTCACTGTGTGCATGTCGAGTGTGTAGATACCGCCGCCGACATCCGTACCAGTAGTCTGTAATGTGCCCGAAGCCGCATCAGCCATCATGGCCATAACGCCGGTCTGGATGTTGTGCAGCTCCGTTTCCTTGGCTTCCGTCTTTCCTCTGCCGATGAACTTACCGACGTTCGGTACGGCTACCGCGGCCAGTACACCGAGAATGGCTACCACGACCAGCAGCTCAATCAGGGTGAAGCCCTTTTCTCCATAGCGGAACTTCTTGAAAAATTTCTTCATCGTGTACCTCCTTCACGTTTCGATGACTTTTTCATATATTTAAAGCTTAGCATAGTCTCAGCGCAGTTCAATGACATAATAGTCCCATATGCCTATGGGAATTAAGTCCTATAATCGCGTGAGTCATTGTGAAGTAGAGGTACATTAATATAATTTAAGTGTATTTATTGTATTATCTTACGAAAATTTTTACTTCAATACTTTCACCCAATTTAGATAAAGGCAACCCCCTGCTACACCGGGGTGTAGTATGTGGTAAAGGAATAGTGAGTCCACTATTGACTCTCCGGTGAAAACAATGCAAAATGGAACAGCATGACCGCCAGTCTAGCCGTTTTATTCACCATCGTTGGCATTGCTATCGGTAGTTTTTTAAATGTATGCATTGACCGTCTGCCGTTACGCAAAAGCCTGATTCATTTACCTTCTCATTGTGATAGCTGTCAGCACCGGTTATCCGTGGTTGACCTGGTTCCGTTGCTGAGTTATTTGTTCTTGCGGGGGCGTTGCCGCCATTGCCATGCCAGGATTCCTTTACGGGTTCCCCTGGTGGAATGGCTCGGAGGCATGCTCTTTTTACTGGCTTTCTTGCGTTTTGTCGCTTATCCGCCCGCTGGATTTGAACCCAATTATATGAGATTCGGCATTACCGCTTTCTGGGGTTGTGTATTCCTGGTAATAATCTTTATCGATTGGGAACACCAGTTAATACTGAATAGAGTGACCTTGCCGATGGCAATAGTCGCCCTGGTTATCCTGGGCTTTGATTCAATCTTCCCGGATTCCCTCATACTTGGTAATCTCTTATTGTTCCCGGAGGGTACACCCAGCATACTGAGTGGAATTATTGGCGGCGCTACCGGTTTTATCTTTTTCCTGATAATATTTCTAATAAATCCCCGGGGAATGGGGATGGGCGATGTAAAACTGGCCGGTCTCATCGGCCTGGTTACCGGATTCCCCCTGGTTATCGTGGCCCTATTAATCGGAATCTTTATCGGCGGTCTGGTAGCGATTGTATTGCTGGCGCTGAGATTCAAAGGCAGAAAGGACGTTATCGCTTACGGTACCTTCCTGGCGATGGGACCCATAGTCACGCTGCTCTGGGGGGTGGAGATATACCGCTGGTATCAGGGTCTATTCTACTAGATATTTTCATATTGCCGGTGGTTTATTCGCTTTCCTATATTATATTTAATATCTATTCCCACCCGGCTTGCCCTCCGTAGCTTTAGCCTAGGTGTGGCCGCCCTCGCAGGATTTAAAATCCTGACCCCTGTATCCCCTTCCCTTTACAAAAGGGAAGGGGAGGAAAAGGGTGAGGGGGCTGACGCCCCCTCAAGTTCCCCTGCGTAATATTTCCACCCAGTTTACCTCTTTGAAAAAGAGAGACCATAGGGGATTCATTACGAAATCCCTCCCGGCCTCCCCTTACAAAAGGGAGGAGCTATATTCGGAGAGGTGTTTAAGAGGGGCGAAGCTCCTCTTTTTAATAAGTCCCCCTTCCCTTCATCAATTCTCAAGGGAATGGGGATAAAGGGGGATAGGTTCACCTGAAAATACAGGGGGTGAGTGAAAAAAATCAACTGCATGTAGATAGCAAGAGACATAATCCTTGTTGACATTACGCCTGACCACCAGTACAATAGTCCTGTATGAACATAGGACTAAACGGTAAACAGGTTCCGGGCAGCGAAGCTGGAACTCCTTTCCTCGGGGTCGTAGGACGGCGTCGTTCCAATATTGAAATAATCGCCGATATGCTCCGGATCGGGGAAAACGGCGCCGGTAAGACGGAAATAATGTATACCGCCAATATGAGCTACAGCCAGATACAAAAATACCTGGACTATCTGGTTAATCACGGTTTTATTAATAAAGTCAACATGGACAACACCCTGGTGGCTTATCAGGTAACTGATAGCGGCCTCAAGTTGCTCAGAGTAATCGATACTCTAATGAGAATGCTGGGCAACGGTAGCGAGGAGGACGTGTAGTACACTAAACATTTGGCTCAACCGAGTGACCTGAAGGCAATTTGTCTTCAGGTTTTTTTTATTATTACTACCTATATATTTACAGACGGTATCGTCACGCTTCTCACTTAACGAAACCTTAATTAAAACTTTATAAATCTTTTATTTCTTTTATACGTATTTTTATGCCTTGATGATACACTTACAGGGATAATAAATAGTGAACGAGCCCTCAAGGGCGGTAAATGAGGTAAAAAGACATCGATGAGAAGAACCCTGCTGTTAGATGAAGACGATTTAATCATGGTGGTCAAAGAGGACGTCGTCAAGCAGATAGATGAGAACCGCGGTGAGATGAACCGCACCGAGTTCGTTAACTACCTCATCCAGTGTCAGTTAAAAGACCATTCCGATCAGAATTCTTATATAACCAAAGACGAGTTCCAGCAATTCACCGGTCAGATGATGGAACTCCTTCACAATTTCCTTCAGTTCTTCATCAGCTATGGCATGACCGCAGGCAGGGGAGAGCAGGATATGGATATCCAGTCATTAACCCAGCAACTGGAATCCTTCCACCAGACTGACGAAGATACCGAAATATATTAACTCCCACGCTTCACCTGCCGACCGCCGGCAGCCACACCTGCCCAAATACCCTTCCCCGAGCCTAATAGAACTGTGTTCTAGAACGTAATCACTTCCCAAGCTAACCCCTTATAGCATAGTCTGTTCCTGTATCTGTATGTGCCGTTTGGCAACGGAGCTTGAGAGGTGTTTATGCCCAGAGCGATAGATCTTATCCGCGAGGGGAAGAACAAAGAGCTGTGGCAGATGTGCTGCGGTTTTCTCAGTCTTTCCATCGATGAGTTCATGGATATACAGGAACGTCTTCTTGTCAAGCAGCTGGAATTACTTAACCACAGCGCTATCGGGAATAAAATAATGGGCGGAGCCAGGCCGCAGACGGTCGAGGAGTTCCGTGAAATGGTACCGCTGACCACTTACAAGGACTACTGCCCCGAGCTCCTTGAAAAAAGAGAGGACATATTACCGGCCAAGCCGTATGAATGGGTGCATACTTCGGGTAGGTCGGGAGAGTACTCCCTGAAATGGATACCCTTAACGCCGGAGTTTCT
>CAYNDI010000150.1:0-5863 GCA_964395955.1 uncultured Dehalococcoidaceae bacterium | reverse complement strand
AAGCTAAAGAGGAATCGGTGGAGCCCAGAAAATTCTTCCTCGGCGCTATCGAAACACTTGTCAGCACTCTGGAATCTATCGATGATTATACCAAGGGTCATTCCCAGGCGGTATCCGAACTGGCTCTCACCGTGGGCAAGCAACTCGGTCTCCCTCCCCATGAACTGGAAGACCTGCGCTGGGCGGCTCTACTCCATGACGTCGGCAAAATAGCGGTTGACCCGGACATTCTCCACAAGCCCAGCGAACTGACGCCCAGTGAGTACCGCCACATCATGACTCATGCCGTAATCGGGCCTAAACTGGTGAAACCGTTTGTCAACGAAAACGTTATCCAGATTATCTCACATCACCACGATCATTACGACGGCTCCGGCCTCGAGCAATCGATACGCGGTAAAGATATTCCTCTGGGAGCCAGGATTGTCGCCGTAGCTGATGCGTATCAGGCCATGATATCCAACCGTCCTTACCGGCAGGCTATGTCCCGGCAGGACGCCATCGATGAGCTGCTGTGGTACAGCGGTTCACAGTTCGATCCTATCGTAGCGAACATTGTTATAAATATTGTCCAGAATCGATTTAAGACAAGGTAGAAGAGTTAGCGTTTCATATCATGGCCTTGTTTTGTGTCACACGAATTCTACTTACTTTGCCATATAAAAAACGTCAGCGTACCGTCAAAGAACGTCCTTAGTTTACTTGTCAACCGCCACCTTCTTAAGGTATACTAATAAGGATTATTCTATATTTTCGGTTGGGAGGAGGACCCCATGGAACAGACTAATTTCCCTAAATGTCAGAGATGTAATTCTGGAGACCTGGTGCCCCTTTCGGATTTTGGTAGCCAGGGGGCATCGATCCATTATAAAGCCTGGATTTGCACCAACCCTGATTGCGGTTTCAATCTGAAAATCCGAAATGGCGATGTCTATAGAGATGAGCCTATCATGAGCGGCACTCTCCACAACTCCCGGTCTCGATAGTTTTAAGAGAGTCACGTCTCAATAGCGAACTGCGGATGGTGAACGTGCTTCCTCCGATAATTCATTTTAAGAGGGTAGCACTTGACCTGTTTTTCCCGCGGTGGTGCATCCATTGTGGGAAAGAAGGTGACTATATCTGCGGTTCCTGCCGCGAGCTTCTGCCGGTAATCACTCCTCCAATCTGTCCCGGATGCGGACGCCCCCAATCCCGGGCAGTAATCTGCAGTAGCTGCAGCGCCGAATCGTCAGAGATAGACGGCATCCGTTCCCCGTTTGTTTTCGATGGCGTGATACGTCAGGCGATTCATGAGTTAAAGTATCGCAACCTCAGAGCCCTGGTGCCGTTGCTGGCCGGTTTATTACATGACTACCTTAAAGAAAACCCCATCCCGGGTGATGTCCTGGTGCCGGTGCCCCTGCACCGGAAACGCTATCGGGAGCGCGGCTACAATCAGGCCGCTCTTCTGGCCAAGGAACTGGGCCGGCTTAATGGTTTACCGGTAGTCACGGATTGTCTCGTCCGCCAGAGTCATACGCCTCCTCAGGCAAGGTCTGCCGGTTTAAGTGAGAGGTATAAGAATGTCAGCGACGCCTTCGCCTGCCTTGACAGCCGATTGCATGATAAGCAGGTGCTGCTCATCGATGACGTATCAACATCCGGAGCCACTCTCGATGCCTGCGCCGGGGTGTGTAAATCCGCTGGAGCTACAACGGTATGGGGGCTGGCGATGGCATTGGAACTTTAAAAAATAGCGGAATTAATAATCAAGATAGGAGTATGTAATCATGGAGCTGCAGATAGCCGGTACCAACACGGAAATAATGCCCACCGCGCAGCAGTACATCGAGCGGAAATTAAGCAAGCTCAACAAGCACCTGCCTGATATTATCGATATAAAAGTGGAGGTTTCCGAGGAAAATACAAAATCACCGCAGCAACACTTTCTGGTGCGGGTAACCGTCAACAGCGGCGTGGCCGGTTCCGTCTTTCACGCCGAAGAGAGAGCCGAGGACCTTTTTAAAGCGGTGGACAGGGTTACCACCATCATGACACGGCAGCTGGAAAAACACAAAGGCAAGCTCTATGACAAAGGCCGGGGGAATCCGCTGGCCAGGGGCAGGTATAATCATACCGACCGAAGTGATTCCAGGAAAAAGGTGGTCAAGACCAAGCGCTTCATCATCGAACCCATGGCGCTTAATGAAGCTATTGCACAAATGGAGGAACTCGGTCATAACTTCTTTCTTTTCGTTGATGCCAGTACCGAAGAACTCAGGCTGTTATACCGACGTAATGACGGGAATTACGGTCTCATCGAGCCGGAACTGGGATAGCGGTCACCCCATGGTTATCCGGAGCGGCGGGTATGAGTGATACATTATATTATACCGTCTTCAATACTGCCGCCGGCTGGGTGGGGATACTGGGTTCAGGAAGCGGCCTGCGCCGTACCACTCTGCCGGAGCAGTCGGAACGGGCCGTTCTTGAAACTCTCACGGATAGCCTGAAAAACGCCGTCGAATCACCGCAGTATTTCACCGACCTTCTCGAACGCTACCGGGAATACTTCACCGGCCACCGTGTGGAGTTTCCGGATAGGCTCGATTTCACCGGTGCTACACCATTTCAGCAATCCGTATGGCAGGCAACCCGCCTCATTCCGTTCGGCCAGACCCGCAGCTATACCTGGATAGCCGCCAGGGCGGGTAACCCGAAAGCACCCCGGGCGGCGGGGCAGGCTCTGGGCAGGAATCCCCTCCCCATTATCGTTCCCTGTCACCGCGTACTGGCGGCAGACGGCGGGCCGGGGGGATTCAGCGGGGGTCTAAAAATGAAGCGTTGGCTGCTGGAATTGGAAGCGAATCCACTGGGAAATGATTAGTCCAGTATCAGGTTACTTGCCTACTCACCGATGTTATATCTTATGTTACGCAGCCTGCGTTTGGCCTCGGAAGTACCGGCAAGTTTGAGATTTAAAAAATCAGTAATATATTCCTGTAATAATTTTTCCTGGGCAAAGCTGTAATAGCGATTATCCCCGATGATGATATGGTCCAGCACCTCGATTTGCAGGATGTTACCGATGTAAACGAGGTCTCTGGTGAGTTGCTTATCGGATCGACCGGGGGTGGGGTCTCCGGAAGGGTGGTTATGGACGAAAATTAGAGACCTGGTCTTATTTGCAATGGCGCTTTCGATGACATCACGAGCGTTTATCGCGATTCTATCTGTAGCCCCCTCGAAAAGGTCAATGATATCAATTATTTGACTTTTAACATTCAGATGGATAGCTTTAAAGACCTCTTTTTTAAGACCGTGCATGGAATAGTAGAAATAATCAAAGATATCCCGGGGTGATTCATAGATGGACTTCTCCCTGATTTTCTCCTGGAGGACTTTCATGGGCAGCTTATGGAGCATATCGATGCAGAAGACGCAAGTGGGGGTAAGCCCGATCTGAGTCAGCTCCTCGGGCGAGGCTTGCAGAAAAGCGCCGAGGTTCTTGAATTTTTCAATGCATTTTACAGCCAACCGCCTGGCTTGACGAGTCGGAATAACCAGACTCAATAATAGCTCGATAATTTCGCGGTCTTCAAAATTTTTAAAACCCTCTCTGATGAATTTTTCCTGCAGCCGTGTTATGTTTTTACGCCATGATGTCTGGACTCGCATCTCCCCGCTCTCCTCGACCTTTTTCTCCCTGGAGAGGTTATGGATAAATACGAATAACTGTCCCTCACCTACATCATAATAACTGGCATTAATTTCGATATCGATTATACGGCCGTCTTTACATCTATGCTGGGTTTTAAAACGGTCGGAGCCATTTAATAATATCTTTTTTACATGGTCAGCAATATCTTCCGGACGTTCCTTCGCTTCGACATCATTTATGGACATTTTCAGCAGTTCTTCGCGTGTATAACCTACCATCCGGCAATATGAATCATTAACATCAAGGAATTTTCCATCTAAATCGGTAATCCAGAAACCGTCCATAGCCGTGCTGATGATTGCCTGCTCTTTTTCATTTATTCTTTTTTGCCCGGTGACATCGGTCATAACGGTGATAATACACGGCTGACCACCGATGTTAATAATCTCATTGGAGTAAAGTAAGGTAATAGCTTCTCCCGTTTTAGTACGGGAAGACGTTTCTTCATTACGGAGGCGACGCTGTTTTTTTAATCTATCGAGCATTTGCGTCCGATGCTCAAGCTTCGGCCAGAGTTTCAATTCAGTAGAGACGTGGCCAATCACCTCGTCACGGTTGTAGCCAAAAACGCGGCAGAAATTGTCATTAACCTCGATGATTTTACCTTCGCCAAGGGTTGTGATGGTGACTATTTCAGGGCTAGCGCGTACGGTTTTATAGTACTTTTCCTGGCTCTCCCGTAGTTTCTCTTTGAATTTTTGAATGGTTGAGCGATAACGTTCCAGACTATTCTTATTTAAGTCCTGTGAACTCAAGGAACTGTAGTCCCCGAGCCGGGTCAATTTATCGTTATTGATAATGATGGTAAATTTATCGACGTCCATCAGGTTTACATACTCATGTACCCCGCATTTATCGAGGGGGTAAGCAAAAAAACCCAGCATACGGAGTTTGCCGCTGGCTTTCAGGGGCATGAATACATATTCGGTCAGTTTTTTCCATTCTTGCTTTTTGGCCCAGGACAGGTCAAAGACAACTCTTAAACCATCATAGCCGTCATCGATGGCCTGTTTCAGTTTATCGGCCATGGTCCGGTGAAACATGTGAAGGTCCAGTTCCCCGTCTTTTACAAATATATGTCTAAAAGGGACTATTCCTAATTGTTTTTTCCCTATGGCACCGGAGAAAGCGGGCATTTTCTCGCTGATAATTTTGGTGGCGTCTTTGACACCAGGTGACCTGGAAGTAATCCAGAGGCAATATTCGTTGTTTTTCAAACCGGCTTTGAGATAAGGCAGGATAACACTCAGTAGGTCTTTTCTGGTACCGTACAAGAGGCAGATATGCGCACCCCAGGGCACTTTACCGAGAACCTTGATTCCAGCTTCTCTCTGCTTAATATATTTAGTTACCATGGGGCACTTCCTCGCACGAAGGCTGACCGATGGTAAGAGAAACATCTTGTTCTATATATTATAGTCCTGCTGTCAAGTTAATATAATAAGCCCATTTATTATTTAATATACCCTACCCGGGAATACTATAATTTTAATAAATAGATAAAGGAAAAACTCGGTTGGTTATACCAGTGTTACCGAGCCAATCCGGGTATAGATGGGGCCTTCCCGGGTCAACCGGCTCTTTATGAGATGAACGGCGTTAACTTTCAGACTACCGGCGGCATCGAATTGAGTACCGGTAATGAGCCGGCCGAGGTCATGCCTCTGTTCCGGCGTGGCCCGGTCACGGACCCTGCCCAGGGTTAGATGAGGTGTAAAAGACCGCGTTTCCGGCTTGAATCCCAGAGGCGCCAGGCTGGAATCAATACGTTTTTGTAGTTGACCGAGTTTATCGACCTCTCCGGCTAACCCAATCCACACCACCTGCACCCGCCGCGGATTGGGGAAAACGCCCACTCCGCCTATCTTTACGTGGAAGGGGAGTATCCCGCGAGTTGCTTCCTGCAGTGCCGCCGTTATTTTATCGGTAATGGCAGAATCGATATTGCCAAGGAATTTTAAAGTCAGGTGGATGATATCCGGGTTGACCCACTTTACCGGCGCCTGACTTCCCGATTTAAGTTGATTTTGAAGTCGGGCAAGCATCTGCTTGATTTCACGGGGCAGCTCAATAGCGATAAACGCGCGTATTTCTTCCATATTCCAGATTATATTCCGAGCAGCCGCCGGGCATTACCGGATAGAACCATGTCCCTGTCTT
>CAYNDI010000149.1:0-5875 GCA_964395955.1 uncultured Dehalococcoidaceae bacterium | reverse complement strand
TTTGTACTTCCAGTCATAGTGCAACGGTCTGATCCTGACTATTTTCCCGTCTTTAACATCGACAACTGAGGAATTTGCGT
Organism: uncultured Dehalococcoidaceae bacterium; assembly: GCA_964395955.1. GTDB lineage: Bacteria > Chloroflexota > Dehalococcoidia > Dehalococcoidales > RBG-16-60-22 > CAYVPT01. Next base: position 5,795 of record CAYNDI010000149.1, on the reverse strand, counting down.
CCGAGGATACCGAACAAAAACCGAGCCCTTTACAGATACTCTTTTCTATGGTTGCTTTTCCGGGATTGTTGTTTTTCGCTACCATTTTGCCTCCACAGGTTTAAAATTTGCTAAATATTATCATAATCGGGCAATTGATTACACCGATTTATAAAAGGCTATCCGTATCTCAGTCTACGGTCTGTTCTCCGGCTACCGGCTTACCGGCTTCCACCGTTTCCAGAAAATCGCCGACGGCCCGGTTGAAGGCATCGGGACGCCACCGTGATGTTTCGTGGACCGAGCCTTTTATCATTACGTAGCGCGAGCCCTTGATATGCTCGTGCAGTTCGGCGGTGCCGGACACGACCATGGGCAAATCGTCGGTGCCGACGGTTATCAGGGTGGGGACACTGACTTTATCGGCTACTTCACGCTGCCATTCTTCTTCCCAGGGCGAAGCCCGACCCACGCCGATATAGCCGTTAAGGGGAAACCGGGAAAACCTTTCGACGTATTGCTCCTGGAGGGCGGGGTCGTCGGGGACGGGAGGGAAGGCGGTCCCGCTGGCAATCTGCCGGCGGGCGAAATCGGCCATACCTCTCTCCCGGGCGTAATTTTCACCCTTTTCACGTCCCTTGGCCATGGCAGCCTTGGCGGCGGGGTCGGCAGGCGGGGAGAAACCGCCGTGAATGTCAAAGACAAGGAGAGCTTTAACTGTCTCGGGGTGACGGCCGGCATAGCCCAGGGCGACGGCGCCTCCTAATGAAAGGCCGCCGATGTAGGCCTTATCTACTTTCAGGTGTTCCAGCAGGTGGTGCAGGTCTTCGGCGAGGATATCCAGGGTATAGTTCTCCTCGCCGACCGGTGCCGTGGACAGGCCGTGACCGCGTACATCATAAGCGATAACACGGTATTTAGGAGAAAATCTCTCAATCTGTGGCGCCCAGTATTCCAGGCTGGCGGAGAAGGGATGTATTAAGACCAGGGGGAATCCCCGGCCGAATTCTTTATAATTGATGTTGATATCACCACTCCTGCAGACCGGCATATCTATTGCTCCTTATTTCCCCAGTATTCTGAACTCACCATGTCATTGCGAAGCACGCAGTACTGAAGCAATCCGTTATCACGGGGTGCGGATTGCTTCGCTACGCTTGCAATGACTGACTTTTTCTATACCATCCCTGCCCATACATCCATGAAAAGCTGGCGGAGTTTCTCGTCCTGGCACTCGCAGGGAGACGAATACATGTTGACATCCTTGGCGCCGAGTTCCACGAGTTTATCAATGTTGTCTTTCATCTGTTTCTCGGTAATTCCGGCTTCCTTTAAACTCAGCGGCTCGCCGGTGGACTTGGCCAGGTCTCTCAATTTCTGAATCAGCTTCTTGATAGCTTCCTGGTCAGATTCTTCTTTAATCCCGGCGAATCTGGCGGCGGTGCTGAGCCTTGCCACGGGGTCGGGAGAGCCTTCGAGAGGAGGATTAGAAGCGATATATTCCAGCGAATAGGGCAGGGCAATGCCCACAGACCTCCCGTGAGGAATATTGAAAGTAGCCCCGAGGGTGTGACCCAGGGCATGACAGAGCGACGTATTGCTGTTACCGAATCCCAGTCCGGCGATGGTGGCGGCGTTCTGCATTTTCTCCCGGGCAACCATATCGCTGCCATCGGCGCAGGCTTTAGGAAGCCACTCGAAAGCCAGCTTCATGGCCTGCAGGCAGAGTCCGTCGCTGAAATCTGTCTGCTGCCGGGCGGTATATCCGTCGAGAGCATGTCCCAGCACGTCCAGTCCGGTGCTGGCCGTTAATGCCTTGGGCATACCGGCGGTAAATTCCGGGATGAGCAGGGTAATATCGGGTACGATTTCCGTATTGGCGAAGCCTATCTTGCGGTGGTCGGCCCTGTCCGTGAGTACGATAGCCCAGGTAACGTCCGAGCCGGTACCGCTGGTGGTGGGGACAGTCATGAACCTGGCTTTCTTTTTTGCGTTCAGTTTGGTCCTGACATTAACGGTGAGGATGGCATCGGCGGCAATTTCCGGGTTCTCGTAAAGCACCCAGGCCGCCTTGGCCGTATCCATGACCGAGCCCCCGCCGAAGGCAATGACAAGCTGAGGTGCAAAGCTCTGGAGGACCTTGCCGGCCTCGATGGCACCCTTCGTTGAAGGCTCCGGCTCGGCGCCGTCCCAGATTTTAACCTCATATCCGGCGGCCTTGACCGCCTCGACGAGTTCCCCGCTGAGCTTGACCATGTTTTTATCGGTGATGAGGACGGCTTTGTTGCCGCGACCTTCAAGCTCGCCTCCTAATCTCTTGAGCATGTTCCTGCCGAACAGGATTTTTTTCGGGCTTAGAAAGTAGGACATGTGAATTCGCCTCCTTTCCCCGGTTTATGCCAGCGGGTCTTCCCGCTGGTCTATGCCTGCGATACTGCGGGCGAAGCGCTGCTTGGCATCCATATCTGTCTCACGCTCAATCATGATTTTCTGCGCCTGCGGTGAGCCGGCGCCGTGCATGGACTCGGTATGATAGCTGGGGGCCACCACGCCGAAGCACATGGCGTGGATAAGCGACAACATCCGGTAGCGGTCCTCGGTGGAGTAGGCGGGGTCGCCTTTTAGATATTTATCGATATATTTGCCTATCTCGGGGTGTCTGAAGTCCTTCTCGGAAGGCGTTGTTACCAGGATGCCGCCGGCGATATCTTCGGCGAGACGGGTAATCTCGTAGGGGAAACGGGTGGTGTTGTGCTTGCAGACATTAGACAGGAGTATATCCGACTGGTAGTTGCCCGCTTTGGTCTTCCAGCCCTGGTGGGCGGAGGCCAGCCCGCAGGCGTGTATCGTCTCGGAGAGGTGAATCATCTCCCCGATTTTTTCCCTGATATGGGCCGCCCGGCGCACCCCGTTATAATCGGCCATGGAGGCGGTGGCGCCGATGAGGACATCGGCAATGCCGGGTTTGCAGCCGCCGTAGCTCTGCCGGTGATAGGCGGCGAACCGCTCCACCAGCATGATGGAGAAATCGTATTCCCCGCACATAAAGACCCTGTCCCGGGGGACGAAGACGTCCTCGAAGATACTCAACGTCTCGTGTCCGCCGAACCCGTAGTTGCCGACGTCTATATCCCCATCTTCGAGCTTGCGGGTATCGCAGGACTGCCGGCCATAGATGTGGGTTATACCTTCGGCGTCGGTGGGAACGGCGCAGCATACGGCGTAGTCTTTATCGTCTTCCCGCATCCTCAAGGTGGGCATGAGCAGCATCTCGTGCGAGTTTACCGTCCCGGTGATATTGGCCTTGCCTCCCCGGATAACGATACCATCGTCCCGGCGTTCGGTAACGTGGACGAACATGTCCGGGTCGGGCTGCTGGCTGGGAGCCACTCCCCGGTGTCCTTTAACATCGGTCATGGCCCCGGCGACACAGAAGTCGTTATCCTGGATATACTCCAGCCATTTCCGGAACCTCTGGTGATAGTCCGTTCCGTACTTCTCGTCGATGTCGTAGGTGGTGCTGAAAGTAGCATTGATGCCGTCCATGCCGACGCATCTCTGGAAGCAGCAGGCCGTCCGCTGTCCCAGTTCCCTCTGCAGCTTGATTTTTCTGACCATGTCATCCGGGCTCTTAAAGAGGGAAATAAATCTGTTGACCTTCTTCCCGTTGAGCATGGACTCCGTGACGGCCAGGTCCTTCGTTTTGGGGTCGTGGGCCACCTTATAGGTCATGGCCACGGCATTGGTGGAGGGCTTGATGATGGGGTTACCAACCCAGTCTTCGACCTTTTCCCCAAGCAGATAGAGATTGAATTTTAGCTTGCGCAGGCTTTCTACATACTGACGCGCTGTCTTGAGCATGTCGCCTCCTTCCCACAGGCGTTTCGCCTATCCGGGGGCGGAAACGTGGTTGGAATCGAAATCAGCGTCTATTCGAATCGCGTACCTTCCCCTAAAACCATAGTAGCATATAATGGCGCATTAATCTAAAAATATTACGGGTAGAACATCTCTCTGGCTGCCCGTGTCAATTCATCCCTGAAATCCGGATGAGCTACCGAGATAACCGCTTCCGCCCTTTCCCGCCGGCTCTTGCAGTCCAGGTTGGCGATACCATACTCGGTTACCAGGTAGTCAAGGTATACCATGGGAATCATTATTACCGTGCCGGCTTCGAGTTTCGGGACTATGCGCGATGCCTTCCCTTCAAGGGCGGTCGATTTCAACATGGATATGGAGCGCCCACCTCTGGAATAATGAGACCCTATGCAGAAGTCTACCTGTCCACCCGGGCCGGATATCGGGGTCGGGCCAATGTGGGTGATGACAACCTGTCCCAGGAGGTCGACGCCCAGGATATTATTTACAGCTACCATATTGTCCTGTGAGGCAATCCTGCCGACGTTGCACTGGGTGGAAATATCACGGAACAGGAAGCCGGGATTATCCCTGACGTATTCCAGAGATTCAATGCTGGCGGGTTCATTTTTACCGTATAGTTGAAGATTGGCCGCGGTTACTTTGCCGGTATCCACGTTTTTATTCTTTCCGGTGATAACGCCGCGCTTTACCAGGTCGATAGTATAGGAATAAATGACCTCGCTGTCGATACCGAGGTCGTTTTTTTCATAAAGGAAATCTCTGATGGCCTCGGCGGCTGTCCCCACGCCTATCTGTAAGGTATCGCCGTCGTTGATAAGGGTGGCGGCATTGGCGCCGATTACCTGGGCAATCTCGAATTCCTCGGCGGGCGGCGTTTGTCCCAGGAGCTCCGAGCCTTTCGACCCGCCTCCTTCAGGCATGTCCACCAGATAGTCTATCTCGTCAATATCTACGTATTCGCCGCGTACCCGGGTCAGGTTGGGGTCGATTTGAGCGATTTTTACCTTGGCCGTGCGGCAGACGCTGGGTGAGTACCAGCAGTGGGGCCCAAAGCTGCAGCGGCCGTTTTCATCGGGCGGGGTGAGTTTAAAGTAAAAGAAATCTTTATAATGATAGAGCCGACCCCGGTCAGGGCACTCCTGCCGGTAGCCGTTGCTCAGCCCGAAGATGGTCGGCTGATAATCGATTGTCTTCTCGCGCACCCCTTCCCGGGTAGACCTCATCGTCATGGGGTCCTTGATGCGGAATGCCCTGGACATTTCAGGGTGCTGCCTGGGGTGGAGGAAGGGATAGTCCTCCACCCAGTGAGAGGTCAGCGTTACATTCTCCAGCTCATTATATCGTTCGGCTACCGCCGTCATGATATCCTTGGGCTGGTCCATCATGGCAAAGATGACGTCGGAACCGGACGTTATCAATCCGGCCGCTTCCCTGGCTGTTATCAGCTTATCGCGGTACTTTTCCTGCCACTTCATTCTGTTCTATTTACTCTATCTCGCCTGAAAACCGGCTGCTTAGCTGCCCGGTTCGTCGGCGGCAACGTCACCGGCTATTCTTCCCTGGGTAAATGCCTGCACCGTCATTCTTCCGGTGTAGTAATGATGGGGAATACGCTCCAGGCCTCCGGATATCTCCCCGGCGGCATAAAGTCCCGGAATAACATCGCCGAACTGGTCGACTATCTGGCACTTCCCGTTGATTCTCAGGCCGCCTTTCATCGAAGTCAGGCAAATCTTGTTCTTCACGGCATAAAACGGAGGTGTGAGTTTCATCACCGGTTTCTCCGGCCAGGCCATTCCGAGATACTTCCTGCCGTATTTCTTATCATAACCGTACTTCTCGATATCGGAGTTATACTCGTCAACGGTCTCCTTGAGGTCCTTGGGATCAATATCCAGCTGCTTGGCCAGGTCTTCAATGGTATCCGCCTTGTA
>CAYNDI010000148.1:0-5931 GCA_964395955.1 uncultured Dehalococcoidaceae bacterium | reverse complement strand
TTTTACTTGCTGCCGAAGTACTGCAGAGCCAGCTTTATCTTCTCTTCCAGATTGAGCTTGGAGTCGTCGGGCAGGGCGGCTACAGCCTTGACGGCCTCCCCCGCCGAGTATCCCAGCGAGGTCAGCGCCGCCAGTACGTCGGTATTTTCTCTGGGAATATGCTCGCCGGTCGTGATGGCCCACCCCGCGCCTATCTTCTCCTTGAGCTCCAGGATGATGCGGTTGGCCACCTTTTTACCGACCCCCGGTATCATGTTCAGCATGTCCGTGCTGCCGGTGGCGATGGCCAGGGTAATCTGCTCCGGACTCAGCGCCGAGAGTATCGCCAGGGAAAGCCTCGGGCCCAGTCCCGTCACCCCTAGAAGCGTCTCGAAGAGCCATAGTTCCTCGGTGCTGCCGAACCCGTACAGCGAGATGTTGTCCTCGCGCACGTGCAGGTGGGTGTGGACTTTCACCTCGTTGCCGGGCTTGCCCAGCGCGCTCAGGGCCGTCGTCGGCATAAAAAGCTGGAATCCGACTCCCCCCACATTGATAACGGCCCGGTCGCTACCGATGGACTCCACTTTACCCTGGAGGCTGGTTATCATGGTCTTTCCCCCTGCCCGGCCAGTAAATTATTCACGTGCATTTCCTGAACGTGGCAGAGCGCCACCGCCAGGGCATCGGCGGCGTCGTTGGGCTGGGGTGTTTCTTCCAGCCCGAGCTGGAGTCGTACCATTTCCTGTATCTGCTCCTTGCTGCTGGCACCGTAGTTGGCTACCCTCTGCTTGACCTGCGCCGGGGTGTATTCGAAGGTCGGGATTTTCCGGCTGGCGGCCGCCAGTAAAGCTATCGCCTGCGCCCGCCCGATAGCCATAGCCGACTTCACATTCTTGGCGATGAAAGGCTGCTCGACGGCTACGACGTCGGGCTGGTGTTGTTGGATGATTTTCAGGAGTTCCCGGTAAAGATAGTCCAGACGTTCGCCGGATTTATAACGTTCCGGCACGGCGATGCCGCCGTAATCGACCAGGGATACATCATCCGCCTCGCTCTCTATCACGCCGTAGCCCATCACCACTGTACCCGGGTCGATACCTAAAATCTTCATTTCATGTTTTACAGGGACTCTCGGGACTCAAAGCTTCTTCAGGTTTGTGCTTTTTGGGGCTAGGCTGCCTGGTAGCTCTCCATGACGGCATCGGGTATATCGGCGTTGCTGTAAACGTTCTGCACGTCGTCGATTTCCTCCAGCCTGTCCAGTAGCCTTAAAGCCTGCAGACCGGCCTTATCGTCGAGTTTAATCAGCGATTTGGGCTCCATCACCAGTTCGCTCGATTCTATTTCTACGTCGTTCTTCTCCAGCGCCTGTCTTACCTTTTCCAACTGGTCCGGAACGGTATAGACTTCTACGTAGTCGATTTCCACCTTGACGTCTTCAGCGCCGGCGTCGATGGCGGCCAGGGCCAGTTCGTCAGCATCGATATTTTCGGTTTTGATATTGATGACGCCCTTAGATTCGAAGAGCCAGCTGACACAGCCGCTTTCCCCCAGACTACCGCCGTGCCGGGTGAAGGAGCTTCTCACTTCCTGGATGGTGCGGTTGCGATTATCTGAGAGGGCGTTTACCAGGATGGCCATGCCGTTGGGTCCGTAGCCTTCGAGGATTATCTCCGCCAGGCTGCCGCCAGCGAGCTCGCCGGTCCCCTTCTTGATAGCCCGGTCGATGTTGTCCATGGGCATGTTGCTGTCGCGTGCTTTCTGGACAGCCAGCCGCAGGCGGAAATTCATGTCTGAATTACCGCCGCCCTCGCGGGCCGCCATGATAATTTCCCGTGTCAGTTTGGTAAAAAGGTTGCCTCTCTTGGCATCGTCAGCACCCTTCCGGTGCTTTATTTTTGACCATTTAGAATGCCCGGACATCGCCGTATTCCTCCTTCACCTCTTGTCCCCCTATTCGGTAATTCTACCACTTCACCATCGGGCGGTCAAAGAGATTCCCCATGATTTGGCGGCGTCGGATTTTGCACCAGTCTCCCGGCGAGCGACTCTCTTAGCTGCTGGATTAGTGCCCGGAAGGAATCTGAGTTGATATTTTCTACGGACATGAGAACGGCGTCCTCTCTATTGTCCAGGTAATAGCCGTGGCGTATCCCCATATGGTCAAATCCGTACTTGGCATAGAGGTTCTGCGCTATATTATTTGAGACGCGTACCTCCAGAGTCATACTGGTTGCTTTCAGTTCGCGGGCTAAATCGATAGTGGCTATGAGCAGCAACTCGCCGATGCCCTGTCTCCGGTAGGCTTCGCTTACGGCGATATTGGTGATATGGGCTTCGTCGGTCATCATCCAGATGCCGGAAAAGCCGACGATGAACTGCCGTGTATAACGCGATGTATCTTCATCACGCGGGTAGCTGGCTTTTTTCCAGGGCGTCAACCAGGCAGCCAGACTGAACCCTCTTTTCGGCGGCCTGGCCCCCTCGCCTGTCATCGTCCTGGCGTCGTCAATGACGACGATGTAATGCGCCAGCTGGTTCCGCAGTTCCTGCCGGTAATTGGGCGGCGGCCACTGCGTGGGGAAGGCCTCGCGGTCGATTTCCGTGACCTGTGCCAGGTCCGCTTTCTCCATCGGGCGGATAAGATACGCCACTGTTGTTTCTCCGGTAAATATATTCTTTTCAGTCGCCTGAATAAACCGGTTCTGCCATTGTAGCACATTTTTTTAGTCATGGCATGTTGTGGCGATTCAAAGCCGGCAACTATCTTTTCAGGCTTCCATTCGTTATACTATATGCACAGGGTAACACCTGAAAATCGACCGGATTAGCTTGAAAATCAGGTCAGTCCGGCCTCTAGACGGGAGTTGTCAGGTGCAAAATGAGGAGACCCTGGTCCGGCGCGCGCAGCAGAACGACCAGGTGGCTTTAACTCAAATATATGAGGATAACTTCGATAGGATTTATCGCTATATCGTTATCAAAATCGGCGATAGAGTAGAGGCAGAGGATATGACGCAGCAGGTCTTTTTAAACGTTCTGAAGTCTATCTCTTCTTTTAAGTTCAGGGGCATGCCGTTTACCTCCTGGCTGTACCGCATCGCTCACAACCAGGTTGTCGATTACCTCAGAAAGAAGTCGAGGCGGGTTACCGTGCCCCTCGATGAGTCCCTGCCGGCTTTTGGTAGCGACCCGGAGAACGTCACCGAGCGTAAAGTTGCTATCGAGGAAGTGGCTAATGCCGCCAAGAAACTGACCCCGGCGCAGCAGGAGGTTATTTCGCTACGCTTCGCCGGCGCTTTATCGATTGCCGAGGTTGCCAGGGCAATGGGTAGAAGCGAGGGGGCGGTGAAGGCCTTACAGCACAGCGCCATAATCGCCCTGCGCAAGGTGATGGCGGCGGGAGCAATACCATGAAGAAACCGCGTGAGTTTGATAATATACTGGATGAACTTCTGGAGCGACTGGCTCAGGGAGAGAGTATCGAGGCATGTCTGGCACAGTACCCGGAACATGCGGCTGAACTCGAACCCCTGCTCCGGACGGCGCTGGATACTCTGCAGGCGACGGATATCAAGCCGCGCCCCGAATTCCGTCAGCGGGCCAGCTATGAATTCCAGACAGCCATCCGCGAGATGCCGGTGAAAGAAAGGCGTGGTTTCTTCGCCGTCTTGAAGCCAAGTCTGGCCACTATTATCATCGTGGTCGTGGTACTGGCCGCCGGCGGCGGTACCGTGGCGGCAGCCGGCAACAGCCTGCCGGATAGTCCCCTTTACGCTGTTAAGTTAGCTACCGAATCGGTGCGTCTGGCTTTAACGCCTTCGGCGCTGGGGAAAGCGGAGCTTCATACCAGATTCGCCGATGAGAGAGTTACCGAGATTATATCGATGGCGGATAAAGGCAACAGTGACCTGGTGGATAAGACTACGGACCGCCTGAACGAACAGCTTATCGCCGTGGCTAATCTGGACATGTCCGGCGGGGCAGAGGAAGCAGCGTCTAATGGAGCGCCCCTCGAAGCTGCCCGGGCGCCGGAAACCGCTGAAGCGGTTGAAACGGCACCTAAAGCTTTGATGGCACCCGCCCCGACGCCGGCCCCGACTACCGTAGCTGCGGTGACGCCGACCACTACACCTACCGCGTCTCCGACGCCGACGCCTGAACCGGCACCGGACGGCACGCCTCCACCCGCCATAACGGTACAGGCCCCGCAGGTTGAACCACCGGTCGTCATTGTCACCCCGCCTGAGGAGCAAAAAGCGGATGCCATGTATGAAGAAACATTCGCATTGGAAGGTGCTGACCACAAGCCTGATAAACAACAGAAATTAAAGCAGGACCTGTTAAATCAGGCCTTGAAGAATTTACAGGCTCTAAAAGACATGCTGGAGAAAGCTCCGGAGTCTCTCAAGACGTCTTTACAGCGGGCTATCGATATCGCCGAGGAAGCCTACGAGGAAGCCCTGAAAAATCTGGGCTAACAGATGGTTATTGTCCTGTCCAGTTTTACGTTGAATCGGTAAGTAATAAAAACACCTCTTTCCTGCCCTCCCCCTCGTTTCTTATCTTTTCCCACCTAGGCCGCCCGGTGCCATCAGCGGCTTATCCCACATCTTTACCTCAACCCCAAAAAGGGGAGTTCGCAGTGAGAGGGGGCGCCAGCCCCCTCTCAGATTCTTTCCCCCTCTCCAAGCAAACCTATCAACGGAATTCACCAATCTCTGGTTTGGAGAGGGGGGCAGGGGGTGAGGCAAAACCCTTGGTAAACCTCTCCGGTAGCTATCTTGTCGGCGACTTTTTCGTTATATATACTGAAGGGCAAAACATGAAAAGGAGGAAAACATGAAAAAGACATGGCTGGTGGCAATAGGTGTGGTATTACTACTGGTGGTGGTAGGGCTGGTCGGCTGCGGTTCGGAAGGAGGCGTGACTCTCAGCGGGGAGACTTCCACGCTGAAGATAGACCTGGACAATCAGCAGCAGGGAATCTGGGTCAACGGCCAGGGCAAGGTCTATGTAACTCCCGATGTGGCTGTTCTAACCCTGGGTATCGAGTCCCAGGAGGACAGTGTCGCTGTGGCGAGAGATAACGCCGCAACGGCCATGGAAGCTGTCATTACGGCCATTAAAGACCAGGGTATCGCCGATAAAGATATCCAGACCCGGTACTTTAACATCCAGCAGGTCACTCGCTGGGACAGCAGCAAGGATACGGAAAATGTTATCGGGTACCGTGTTACCAACACCGTTACCGTCAAGGTTAGAGAAGAGATTGAAAAGGTGGGTGACATTATCGATAACGTTGTGGTCGCCGGAGGTGACCTTACCCGTGTCAATGGCATTAACTTTACCGTTGACGAACCCCGGCCGTACTACGAGCAGGCACGCGAAAAGGCAATCGAGTATGCCGCCGCCAAAGCGAAGCAGCTCGCTGAGAAGACCGGCGTCAAGCTCGGTGACGTGACTTATATCACCGAAAGCAGCGATAACTATTACGGTATTGGCACTCGTAATTATGCCGTATACGAAGATGCGGTAGCCATTCCCGCACCAATGCCGCCTACCAACATCAGTGTCGGTGAACTTGAAATTACCGCTAATGTCCAGATAGCCTACGCTATAGACGACTAATGCACGGATAAAGACCGGTTATAGACCGAGAGAGCAAAACAATACACGGGGAGCCCCGGAATTCCGGGGCTCCCTTTTGCTTATTATGGTCCTGCGGGTATCTGGTATGAAGGCAATAATTTTATCTCTTTCCTGCCCCCACCCCCACTCGGCTGTTATCTATTCCCACCCTGGCCACCCTCGTATCATTCCCGGAATAACCCGCAGGTTAACACCACCCCCCCCCACGGGGCGTTCAAGAAGTGCGGCGAATAAAAACCCTTTTTATCTCCCTTTATGAAAGGGAGACGAGATAATAGACTCTCTTTGATAGAAGAGTTA
>CAYNDI010000147.1:0-5964 GCA_964395955.1 uncultured Dehalococcoidaceae bacterium | reverse complement strand
CGAACCATCACCGATTTTTTCGCCGATATACAACATGGGGGCCTCATCCTTTTCCCCCTCTCCGATGACGACTATCCCATCCATCCTGATGCCGCCTAATACGTTACGCATGGCGGTGACAGCTGCCCCGTCCACCAGGTTTTTATCACCCCTTCCCAGATAGCGTGCCGCCGAAAGTGCGGCGGCCTCGGTTACGCGTACCAGCTCCATGGCAATATTACGTTCTATCGGCCTTTGCGATGTCATATTCTTTCACCTGCCACTTTATATTTACTTACCTTTACCCGGCATGGTCGGGGTGAGAGGATTTGAACCTCCGACCTCAGCGTCCCAAACGCTGCGCGCTAAACCAGGCTGCGCCACACCCCGATGTTTACTCAAAAGTGTCAAGTGACAAGTATCAAGTATCAATCTCCAATCCCCTCCCCTTTTATACCTGATTCGCCCACCCCACGCCGCCCGTTAAAGTATAACCTCAAAACGGCGCCCGTGCAAGCTAATTACCGTCCTTTAATATAATCTCCGCCGCCCCGTGTAAATCCGCCGCATAATGCTTTATATCATCCGGGCGCGGCACGCGGACGAGTATCGCCGGGATACCGGCGGCCTCCGCGCCTTTAACGTCGGCGTTAACGTTATCGCCCACCATCCAGGCTTTTTCCGGGTTGCCGCAGGCTTCCAGTGCCAGGCGGTAGGCCTGCGGGTTGGGTTTTTCATAGCCCGTCACGGCGGAACTGAAACAGCCGGTGATATTAGGCCAAAGCCCCAGCGCCCCGGCGATTGATGCAAGCTCCGGCATGTGATTGGAGAGGATGGCGTGGCGCCAGCCCCTGGCGTTAAGCGCTTCCATGACGGGTATGGTGTCCTCGAACAGCTTAAAACGCTCCGGCCGGGCCATGTAGCGGCGGACAAGGGGGGCTAAAGCGGCGGCGCGTTCCGGGGAATACCCTACGCCCATGTACGTCCTGGTAAAGACCGGCTCCAGGGCCCGCCACCATGCGTCCGGCGTGTTGAGGTGGAGGTGGGGAACTTCCGGCGTATGCCAGGGAAAGCCGTTTTTAAGGAAAGGCCTGATTATTTCAGCATCCACGTTATGGCCGGGGTCGTGCTCGTCCAGCACCTGCACGATGGCCGGCCGCCAGGAGGTAAACGTTACCAGCGTGCCGTCAAAGTCCCAGAAAATGACCTTATTCATTTTCCTTCCCGTAAATATTAAGAGGGGCTTTCCGCCCCTCTTGGATTTTCTATGACATTAATCCGGATTACTCACGGCAGTCAGGACAGGCATCGTAATCGCTCAGCGGCGTGCCGGATGTTTTGGCTATATACTCAATCTGTTTTTCCGGCGCCCAGTACTGACCGCAGACGGAGCACTTTTTCAGCTTGAACTCCATGCTGTTGTGGGGCCACTTGATATACCGGGTGCCCCGGCGATCCTCCATGGTAATAGCACCGGTGGGACAGCTGTAAGAACATGAGCCGCAGCCGATGCAGACCTCGGAGAAATCCTCCCCGAACGGCGTCGTCAATTCCCTTTCAACACCGCGATTGGCCAGGCTGATGGCGGCCACGCCGACTACTTCATCGCAGGTACGGGCGCAGTTGGCACAGAGAATACAGTTATTGTTGCCCTTCTGCTCGACGAAGCGTGTCCTGGTAACTCCGACTTTCTGCGCCAGGTCCCGGATAACCTCCGATTCGGGGCATCTGGCCAGCAGGAGTTCGAGCAACATGCCGCGTATTTTCCGTATTTTTTCCGTATTCGTCTGGACGGTCAGACCTTCTTCCACCAGGTAAATACACGAGGTGACCAGCCGTTCACGTCCTCCGGCGGTCTTTATCTCCACCAGGCAGAGACGGCAGGCACCGTAAGGAGCGACCTCCTCATTCTCGCACAAAGTAGGGATGTAAATGTTATGCGCCCGGGCGGCGTGCAGCACGGTCGTGCCCTTTTCTGCTGTAATCTGTCGTCCGTTAACCGTTAATTTTACCATCTCGTTTTATCCTTCATTAACTTTTACCGCCTATAATTTGCAGACACCGGCGGGGCATTTTTTATCTCTAATATGGGCTTCGTATTCTTTCCTGAAATGCCGGATAGAGCTGATAACAGGATTGGGCGCGGATGAGCCGAGCTGGCAGAGCGCGGCATCCACCAGTGTGGCGGACAGCTCTTCCAGCAGCCTGATATCCCCCATTTTCCCGCGGCCTTCAGTAATGCCGTCCAGGATGTACTTCATCTGGCGCAGTCCTTCCCGGCAGGGCAGGCATTTACCGCATGATTCTCCTTCCAGGAAAGTGGTGTAATATCTAGCCATGTCCACCATGCAGGTCTTATCGTCCATAACAATCATACCGCCGGAGCCCATCATGGAACCGGCCCTGGTCAGTTCATCGAAATCAACCGGCAGGTCGAGCAGGCTTTCAGGAATCATCCCGCCGGAAGGTCCGCCGGTCTGGACGGCTTTGAACTTGCGTCCCTTGGGAATACCGCCGCCGATATCGAAGACGATTTCTCGGAGAGTAGTGCCCATGGGCACTTCCACCAGGCCGGTATTGATGATATTACCCACCAGCGCGAATATCTTGGTGCCCTTGCTGCCTTTGGTGCCTATCTTCGAATACCAGTCGGCGCCCTTGTTAATAATCAGGGGCACATTGGCCCAGGTCTCTACATTGTTGAGGTTACTCGGTTTGCCCCATAGTCCCTGTTCCGAGGTATGAATGTACTTGGCGCGCGGTTCCCCAACCCTGCCTTCCAGAGAAGCCATCAGGGCTGTCGATTCTCCGCAGACGAAAGCGCCGCCGCCCCTCTTGATTTTAATCGTAAAGTTGAAACCCGAGCCCAGGATATTCTTGCCCAGCAGCCCGGCGGCTTCCGCCTGCTCCAGGGCGATGGTCATATTCCTCACGGCCAGCGGGTACTCGTTACGGATATAGATATAGCCTTCATGGCTGCCGATGGCATACGCCCCGATAATCATCCCCTCAAGAATGCTGTGCGGATTGCCTTCCACGAGGCTCCTGTCCATGAAAGCGCCGGGGTCGCCTTCATCGGCATTGCAGATAACGTATTTGACCTTTCCCTTAGCGCTGCGGGTACTTTCCCACTTACTGCCGGTAGGGTATCCGGCGCCGCCGCGCCCCCTCAGGCCGGACTTTTTCATTTCATCGATGATTTTATCCGGGATCATTTTCAGGGCTTTAGTGAGGGCAGTATAGCCGCCGATAGCCAGATAATCGTCGATAGAGGTAGGGTCAATAAGCCCGTTGTTGCCGATTATCAGGCGCATCTGATGTTTATAGAAAGGCACATCGCCTTCCTTAGTGACTTTCTTATTGGTAGCGCGGTCGGTGAAGAGCAGCCGGTCGACAACGTTGCCTTTGCCGATGGTCTCGGAGAGTATCTCGGGGACATCCTTGGGCCGCACCCTCTGGTAAAATATGTCATTCGGTTTAATAACCACCAGCGTACCCCTCTCGCAGAAGCCGGGGCAGCCGATTACTTTTACATCTACTTTGGCACCGAGTTTTCGTTTCTTAACTTCATCATGGAAAGCCGCCACGATACTCTTCGAGCCGTAAGCCTGGCAGCCGGTGCCGTTACAGATTGTAATGCAGGGCTTATCGGGGTCTCTCTTCTTCGTTATCGAGCTTCTCAGAGCCTCTAAATCGCCCGGGGATTTTATTTTTGCCACGGGAATCCCTCCACTAGCTAACTATAGTTCTTTAATACTTCGCCGACTTTTTCCGGCGTCATCTCGCCGTGATAGTCCTCCCCGATGATAACCATCGGGCCCAGGGCGCAGGCGCCCACGCAGTTGACCGTCTCCAGGGTAAATTTCAGGTCGGGCGTATTTTCACCCGTCTTTATCTTCAGTACCTTTTCCATTTTTTCCAGGACTTTGTCCGCGCCGCGGACATGGCAGGCCGTCCCCATGCAGACGTTGATAAGGTGACGGCCCCTCGGCTCAAGACTGAAAGCCTTGAAAAAGGTAGCGACGCTGTAGACGCGGCTCAAGGGAACGTCCAGACCGGCGCTGACTTCGTCCAGGGCCTCCCGGGGGAGATAGCCTATCTCCGTCTGGGTATCATGCAGGACATCGATTAGCGCCGACTTGTCTTTCTGGTACTTATTTAGTACGCGTCCGACTTTTTCTTTTAGTTGTTTTACTGCCATGCTTCGTTTTCTCCAGTAACTTATTATATTCCAGTTTTACTCTCTTCTGTATCTGAGCGATAACGTCATCGCTCAGGTGGCGGAACCTGCCCTGTCCTTTCAGGTAGTCTTTAACCGGCCTCAGCCTGGGCAGGTCGACGCTCATTTTATACTCGCCGTTTTCTACCTCGTAAAGGGGGAACACTCCGGTCTGCACGGCCAGGCGTGCCTGGCGGTTGATGGTATCGGTGGGGCTGCGCCAGCCGGTGGGGCAGACGGAAAGCACGTGAACGTAGGCCGGCCCGGGGGTATCGACGGCCTTGCGGACTTTCTCCATGAGGTCGAAGGGATAGCCGTGGGTGGCCGTAGCCACGTACGGGATGTTGTGGGCAGCCGCTATCTCCGGCATGTTCTTCTTCCAGGTGAACTGCCCGATGCTCTTCTTACCGGCCGGAGACGTCGTTGTCGCCGCACCGAAGGGAGTTGCGGAAGAACGCTGGATACCGGTATTCATATAAGCCTCGTTATCGAAGCAGATATACGTAAAATCGTGACCTCTTTCCAGGGCTCCGGAGATGGCCTGCAGGCCGATATCGCTGGTGGCGCCGTCGCCGCCGATGGCCACTACCTTGGTGTTCTCCGGCAGCTCGACTCCCTTCCGTCTCATGGCTTTATAAGCCGCCTCGATGCCGGAAGCCACTGCCGCCGCGTTCTCAAACAAAGTGTGTATCCAAGGGAGCTGCCAGGTTGTATTGGGAAACTGCGAGGCGAAAATCTCCGCACAGCCGGTGGCGTTAACGATGATGACGTTGTTATCGAGGGCTTTAAAGGCCTGCCGGATGGCCAGGGCTTCACCGCAGCCGATACAGGCCCGGTGCCCCGGCGCGAAGTTCTCCTCTTTTTTGACTAATCGGGGGACGTAAACCGCGTATTTTTCCATTATTCCCTCACCCCGTAAATCTCGTATTCGTTTTTACTGCCCTTTTCAGCTATATCAATGCCCTTCTTGACAATATCCTTAAAGCCCGATACGGTGGTATCGCGGCCGCCGAGGCTGATAATATAACTCACAATCTTTGGTCTGTTTGCCTGGCTATAAAAGGCTGATTTCACTTCCGAAGCGACCGGCCCGCCCGGTCCGCCGAAGGAGATAGCCCGGTCCATGACGATGAGGACATCCGCATCCTTAACGGCCTCGCGCAGCTCCGCGAAGGGGAAGGGCCTCCAGAGACGCAGGCGTATCAGGCCGACATCCATGCCCTCCGCCCTCATTTCGTCGATGGCGACGGAGGCGGTCTCGCCGCTGCTGCCCATGGCCATGAGGAGCACTTTAGCGCCGTCGCTGTAGTATTTCTCCACCGGCAGGTATTGGCGCCCGAAGGCCTTGTTAAACTCTTTCCAGACCTCCAGGATGACTTTTCTGGAATCTCTAAGGTTGACCTCCTGCGCCCATTTGGCTTCCGTGAAGATGGCCGGCGAGGAGAAATCACCCATGGCTACCGGCCTATCGGGATTGAGCGGCAGGGGGTATTTATTTTTAGGCAGGAACTTGTCTACCGCTTCCTGTTCCGGGAAGATAATCGGTTCGATAACATGCGTCAGATTAAAGCCGTCCAGGTGTAACATGACCGGCAGCATGACGCGTTTGTCCTCGGCGATGCGGAAAGCGCAGATAATATTATCCACACACTGCTGGCCGTTTTCGGCGACCAGTTGAATCCAGCCGGTATCCCGGACGGACATCATATCGGAATGGTCGCACCAGATGCTCAGCGGCGAGGACAGCGCGCGGTTGGCGACCGCCA
>CAYNDI010000146.1:0-5967 GCA_964395955.1 uncultured Dehalococcoidaceae bacterium | reverse complement strand
AGCAGCGAGAATATACTGACGGCCGGGACACTGGACCTGAAAATCAAAGGTGCCGGCGGTTGGGGTGATGTCGGCCCCGTTGGCGAATGGACGATGTCGAATATGACGCCCGGAGTCAACGCTGAATTCGGGAGTGTAAACTTGAGATATGACGGCACCGTCTCCGGTCACCACATCGAGGTAGGCTGTACGTATACGGCCACCGAGGGCGACCCTTTTCCTGGTGGTCCGGGTACGCCTGATATGGTTGATACCGCCGCCGACCCTGATAGTTTTGCCAGGTATGTGGAGATTACCAGCTTCGACTACTACGGTAGCGGCTGGCACATTACGTACGTCAAGGGCGTTGGATACTCCACAACCGGCCCGGTACCCCTCGTGGATGGCAAAGTGGATGCCGACTGGCAGATAGACCCTCATGGAGACGGCATTATCAGCCTGTATGACCTTTATCTCGACCCGCTGGACAATCTCCCTCCCCCTACCGCTGCCGACGTTGCTTTTGATATGACCGTTAAGTTCAACGAGGGCGCCGGTAACGACCTCCAGGGGGATACTCTGGATGCCACCGTTTACTTCACCCTGAACCAGGATGTAAGCCAGTAAACTTTGCTCCCGTGGCTGAATTTATTTCGGCTTGTTAATCAGGGCGCTCCGCGCGCGGAGTGCCTCTTTATAAGGTACGCTTACGGACATATTATGTGTGCGTGGGTTGAGTATTTATGCCCGGGAGGGCTATACTGGTACATAACATAAACGGGAAACCGGATAATGAGAACGGGGGTGTAACCTGAAAAAGCTGATAGAATGGCTCGGCTGGGCGGTACTGGCCGCCGTGATTCTGGCGGTCGCCTTCGTCATGGTGGCGGCACAGTACGGCTGGGAGTTCGACGCCGTGCTCTCCGGCAGCATGGAACCGGAGCTGGCGGTGGGAGGACTCGTCGTCATCAAGCCGGTGGACGCACCGCAGGTTGAAACCGGCGATGTCATCTCCTTCAAGCTCCCCGGCATCGATACGCCCATCTGCCACCGCGTCATAGACATACAGGACGTAGATGGCAGCCGTCTCTTTCAGACTAAAGGGGATGCCAATGAAGAGCCGGACATCAGCCTGGTCCCGGCCGAAGCCGTCAACGGGAAAGAGGTGTTCTACCTGCCTTACGTCGGCAATTTGGCCCGGCTCGCCCAGCTCGGTAGAGAGCGGGTCAGCCTGATAGGGGGAAAGTCGGTACCGGTAGCGGTGCTGGTCATCATACCGCTGGGGCTGGCCTTCATCGGCTTAACCCTCAAAGATACCCTGGAAGAGGTCTTCAGACCAATGCAAAAGCGAAGAAAAGACATGCTGAAAAAGCGCCGGGAGAGGTTTTTAAAGAGAAGGAGGGCTTTCAGTTGACCATAAACCCGGCTGCTTTGATAGTAAAACGTACAGGAACGAAAAAGGGGACCTGATGGCGGGTAGAAAAATTATGGCCGTTCTACTGGGCGTGATGGCGATTATTATCGCCAGCGGCTCTATCGGCGCGGCCTATGCCTGCTACTATCCGCCCCACTACCGACCCCTTCCCCCCCGCTGCCTTCCCCATCCCCCCAGGCAGGTGGACCTGAAGATACAGGACCAGGATGAAAGCTGGGCGGACGGCGTCCGGGAGACATGGATGGCCGGCAACATGGCACCGGGAGACGAGTTCGCCTTTGACGAGTATTTTGTCGGCCTGCGGAGCCAGTCCCCTCAAAAGGCCTGCCAGGGAACGATGACGATTTCATGTAATTACAATCCGTGGACGACTTTGCATCCGGACCGGATGGCAAAATATATGGAAATTACCCGGTGTATCTACAGTTATACAAGTGGGAATGAGATATGCCAGATTGATTGTCTGACGGGCAAAGCGACGATAACATTAAAGAAAGGAAATAACTGCCAGCCGGCCAATAGAGGCTGGCGGATTCGGGACGTTGATAGAGATGGAAGAATAACCTTCTACGACCTCAAGAAAAGACCCCTGAAAAATCTTCCACCGCCCCCCCGTGATGAAGCCCGCTTTGAAATGAGCGTCAGGTTCCACCAGGATGCCGGGAACGAATTCCAGGGCGACACCTTCGCCCTCGCGATGATTTACAGTCTTTCAACGAAATAACATAAATCCGGGGACCTGTATTATTGATATGAAAAAAAGTCTTCTCGCTATCAGTTCACTCCTGCTTATCGTTTCACTCCTGGGCGTTTACAAGGCATACAGCCTTCCGACGGAGAGAGCCGTGGCCGAGGAGGTCACGTTACTTGATTACCAGCATCAGGGCAAATTTGACTACGCTGCTTATTTAAAGCCTTCGTACCTCTACGGGCCCGAGCCTCTGGAACCGCCGCCATTACCGCCGGAAATAATGAAATATCCCACCGGGATTATCGACCGCTTCAATCTATCCTTCAGCTACCGCCTGGTACCGGATAAACCCGTAGAGAGGATAACCGGGGAAGTCGAGGTCAGGGCAATCGTAAGAAGTCCCGGTGCCGGGGAGGATCAGGAAGTCATCCTGATGTCCAGAACCTCAAGAGCCGGGGATTTTACCGTTAATTTCCCGTTAGATATCAGTGACAATGTTTCCGATGATTACATCACTATCAGCGACAATATCACCGGCAGCGAGATAATGATTACAGCCTACGTCTACACCACGGTTGAAACGGATACCGGACCGGTATTCGAGAGCTTTACCCAGAGCCTGCCGATGCGGGTAAACGGGCCACTCATCGAGGTGGAGGGAAATCTAAACCACGCCGCCTCCGGTTTTATCGGAGAGTTGAATTACGAGCAGTACGGGGAATTCGACTATGAAGTCTACCTCAAACCCGGCTCCGGCTTCGGCTCGATAACCCTCAAGCCTCCCCGCGAGATATCGCCGCCCCCCGCGCCGCTGAAAACCGTGAGAAATCCGCGTACCATCATGTCCGAGCTTTTAGATGGAATGGATGTCAGTTTTTATTATCACCTGGAATCAAGCCAGCCAATCAACAAGCTGGATGAAGCGGTGACCATAGAAGCCATTTTAGAAAATCCGCAGATATGGTCGAAGACTATTGAGCTCGTCCCTCTCACCGATAAAAGCGGGGATTTCACCGTTAGTTTTCCCCTTGACCTGAAACAACTCTCCGAAATATTTAACACCATCCGCCAGGAAACGGGAGTTTCTGTATCCGAGCGCAACCTGACTCTCAAGGCAAGAGTCCACACCCTGGCTGAAACTGACTTCGGCACTATAGATACGGATTTTACCCAGAGCATTAATGCCAAGCTTGGGGAAAACATGCTTATCTGGAGCGAAAACCTGACGAAGTCTCAGCCGGGGTCCATCAAAACGACCCGGTTAGTGCCGCAGACTGAGGAATATCTGGGAATGCCCGTCTCACGAGTCAGAATGCTACTGGCTGTCGTTGCCGGCATCATCTTCGTTTTATTCGTTCTTTCTCTCTTATGGTATTTCTGGTCCCGCCAGGAAAAGCTTGCCGCCATAGAAATGAAAGCTCATCAAGCCCGGAAGAAATATAAAAATATTATTGTGGAAGTAAAGGAATTGCCGGTGTTTAAACCCGGGGAGACGGTTATTCAGCTCTATTCACTGGATGACCTTGTCCGTACCGCGGAAGGACTCTTCAAGCCGGTTCTCCATAAAACAGAAGGACAAGGGCACATCTACTACGTTTTTGACGCTTCGATACGCTATGAACACCACCTGGACTAGAAAGACATCTCTGCCGTGAATCCGGCTAAACGAATAGAACCGGCCGCTGCTATAGACTGAAGCTGGATTTTATGGGAAGAAGACTGGTGGAGCCGGGGGGATTCGAACCCCCTACCTCCTGCGTGCAAAGCAGGCGTTCTCCCAACTGAACTACGGCCCCGTGCCGACCTAAAAATTATATCATATTTCCCGGTTTCCCATACAGCTACCTGTTTAGTTTCACCATATCTGAATCGATTTGTTATACTTGGTATGAAGTTGTACACCGAAAAGAGAAAATATTCCATTGCAGAACACCCAGACCCAGCGTGATACCTCTAGTCCTAGATTCTTCTACGGCTGGTATATAGTCATCGCCACATGGGTCATGCTTTTCCTCGTGAATGCGGTTGGCGTGGGTATCTTTTTCAAACCTATACTCGACGAGTTCGGCTGGGACCGTTCCACTCTTTCTTCCATACATACCTTCGCTTTACTCCTCTTCGCCCTGGTCACACCATTTCTGGGACGGTTTATCGACCGGTACGGACCCAGGGTCATGTTATTTGTCAGCTTGGCTACGCAGACTCTCAGCAGTGCGGTAAATGGACTGGCCAGCCACGTCTGGCATATCTTTACCGGACGCTTTCTGTACGAAATAAAAGCCCTGCAAAGCAGCCAGGTGGTGATAAACCGCTGGTTCGTTAAAAAGAGGGGACTGGCGCAGGGTATTGCTGCCACAGGTATGCCCGTCGGCGCGCTGGTTCTCTCCCCGCTTTCGCAATACCTGATACTTGCCTGGGGCTGGCGGGAAACCATGTTTTTCTGGGCTGGGGTCGGCTTTGTGATACTGCTACCGCTTACCCTGCTGGTTCGCAATAGTCCCGAAGAGAAGGGATTTCAACCGGATGGCTTACCTGTTCCAAGTTACGAACTGGTAAAGTCACCCCTTCAATCCGACCCGAAGGTACCGCTGACCGGAATCACCGCAGGTGCCGGTCACAGCCTGGCGGCCGCCGCTCAATCCGGCTCTTTCTGGCTACTGCTTTCGACGCAGCTTATCTGCGGTATCGGCTGCGGTTTCATGATGACCCACATTGTCATATTCGCCACGGACGTCGGCTATTCAGAGATGATAGGAGCCAGCTTTGTAAGTGTCCAGGGAGGCCTGAACCTGGCAGGTGTGCTGTTAACCGGGCATATCTCAGACAGATACGCCCGTAATAAAGTACTGGCGCTAACACACGTTATTCGCAGTCTGTCTTTTTTCACCGCGGTCGTTTTCATACTACTGGGTGGCGGCTCATTATGGTTACTCTATCTGGCGATGGCCCTTTTCGGCTTCGGGTGGTTTACCACATCGCCACTCACCTCAGGGCTGGTAGCCGACCTTTTCGGGCAATTACGCATGGGCACGATAATCGGCTTGACGATGTCCTGCCATACTATCGGTATGGCTCTGGGAGCCTACGGCGGCGGCATCACCTATGAGATAACCGGCAGTTATTACTGGTTCTTCCTCGTCCAGGGCGGGCTGGAGTTACTGGCGGGAGGTTGCGCTTTTGCGATAAAGAATAGCCTCAAACGGAATTGAGTAAATATATTACCAAGTGGCTATTGCAAATTACATTTTCTCAGTATATAATTACCTCTGGTGGTTTTCAGTCAAGGTTATCACATATGCAAGTAAATAATCTTTTGCCCGTCCCGGTTACGGATGACCTTAGCACTAACCAACTAACGTAAGAAAGGAGGTCATCCGTTGAGTTTCGAGGACAAGACACTCCAATGTGCCGATTGCGGGTCTTCTTTCACCTTCAGCGCTGCAGAGCAAGAGTTCTTCCAGTCAAAAGGCTATACCAACGAACCCAAGCGCTGTCCGAGTTGCCGACAGGCCAGGAAGGCCGAACGGTACGGTTCCGGCGGTTTTAGAACACGCCAGATGTTCCCGGCGGTTTGCGCCGAATGCGGCAAGGACACCGAGGTACCTTTTGAGCCCCGCGAAGGCCGCCCGGTTTACTGCAGTGAATGCTTCAGCAAAATGAGGACGAACCGTTAATAGAATAGCTTCTTGAGTGCTGAAAATACAGGCTGGTGGATAGTACTATCCACCAGCCTGTTATATTCCCCGTCGGATTATTCCAGTGTAGAAACGCAGTACCACGGGTGAACTGCCGGTTATGCCAGGGCCGTCACATCCAGATTATTCTTTACCAGGTCGGTCAGTTTGGTCAGCTTATTTTCCTG
>CAYNDI010000145.1:4928-6003 GCA_964395955.1 uncultured Dehalococcoidaceae bacterium | reverse complement strand
ACCCTGACGTTATCATAGTAAACGGAGCCGTTGATGACCGTCTTGAAAAGCATCTTCTTTTCCGGTTTACCGAACGATAGTCCCGGCGCGTCCTTAGGAACGATAATCATGGCGATACCGTCATCGCCGAGATTGGGGTCGGTGGTGCAGAAAGTGATATAGCTCTCGGCGATGCCGCCGTGGGTCGGCCACATTTTGCTGCCGTTGATGACATATTCGTCGCCCTCCAGCCTGGCGGACGTTTTGATACCGGCGCCGTGCAGCAGGGGATTTTCCGTGTCCGCCCCTCCGGCTTCATCGGTCATGGACAGGCAGCCGTAAGCCAGCTTGCCCTGGCAGAAGAGGGGAGCGAACCTGTCCAGCACGGCTTTATTGCCCACAGCCGCGGCGGGTCCCGCGCCGGCCATGTTCGAACCCACCGACAGGGCTATGCCGGCATCACCTTTGGACAGCTCCTCGGTGATAATGGCGTTGTTGGTCATGGAGTGGATACCGCCGCCGCCGTATTCCACCGGGTATCCTGAGGACTGTATTCCCATATCGACGAGTTTCTGGTGGACTTTTTCCACCAGGCTATAGTCTTCCTCCAGATGCCTGGTGATGGGCATAATTTCCTTTTTGGTAAAGTCCTTGAGAGTCTGCCGCAGCTGACGCTGTTCCTCGGTTAAAAGATGCTCTAAATTCATCACTGTCTCCTTTAGAAACCCTTCTCAGGTTTCCCGTAGTAACGGATATCTTCGGCCAGTAAAGGATACACGTTCCAATAATCAGATCAGATATGCTCTTTTAATTAATAAATTTCTTCACCGGACAACATGAGCATGTCTTTTACCATCGGCCCGAATTTCTTGAGAAATCCCTGATATTCCGGCGTGGGGGCGGCTTTCTGGTTAAATTCGTCGATGCTGGTCACATGCACGATGCCGCAATACTGGTAGGGTATATCTCCCTGCATAGGGCCGGTTATTTTAACCAGTTCGTATTTTTTTACGGACGGGAGACTCTCAATCAAGGGGCCTTTATCGCTGGTAACATACTCCTTGAATGCTTCCTCGGTAGTACCCGGTGCCAGATT
>CAYNDI010000145.1:0-4918 GCA_964395955.1 uncultured Dehalococcoidaceae bacterium | reverse complement strand
TATTCCTTGTACTGCTCATCGGTGACATGGGGTGCCAGATTGTAGAGAATAATTCGCTTGGCCATTTTATCATCCTTTCATCTATATATTTTTAGAATACTTGGTTCGTACACAGATTAATGCAGCGGGGATTTTTTGTCAAAGATTCCGGGCGAATAAGCAATTATGTGATAATAGTCATTTTGTCTGCCCCATAGTTACATGTTAAACTAAAACATATACAAATGAGCTGCTCCATTATCGAGGATAGTCTGGTAGACCTCAAGTCATACCGGGCCGATGCCGGACAAAAGCTTAACTGGTCCTCCGTGTTTGTTTTACCGGAATGGATGCAGGTGTGGTGGCAGGCGTTCGGAGAGGGGGCGGAAATCCGGGTACGTACGGTCCGGGACGGGGATAAAGTCGTCGGTATCGCTCCGCTGATGGTAAAAGACAATACCGCTTTACTAATCGGTGATACCGATGTCTGCGATTATCTTGATTTCGTGGTGACGCCCGGACTTGAAGTGGATTTTTTCAACCTGGTTCTGGATGACCTGAAGAAGAGCGGTATCAGGCAACTGGATTTAGCGCATGTACGCCCCGATTCTACCGTAGTTACCAGTCTGGTCCCCCTGGCCGAGAGCTGTGGCTGCCGGGTTGTGAAAGACATGGAGGACGTTTCCCTGGAGATGGACCTGCCGCCGACCTGGGACGAATATCTCGCTGTGCTGACCACCAAGCAGCGGCATGAGGTAAGGCGTAAGCTGAGGAGGCTTTCCGAGGAAGGTGAGGTGGCGTACGGCTTTATCGGGGAAGGAGCGGCTTTACCGGGTATCATGGAGACTTTTTTCAGGATGTTCGTGGAAAGCCGGCAGGATAAAGCTGCTTTCATGACCGATAAAATGAAGTCGTTTTTTATGTCGCTGGCGGATACCATGTCAAAAACAGGTATATTGAGACTGGGCGTTCTAAAGCTGGATACGCAGCCACTTGCCGAGATTATGTACTTTGATTACAATGACTGTATATACCTCTATAACAGCGGCTACGACCCGGAGTATACCGCGTTAAGCGCCGGGCTGCTCAGTAAAGTCCTGACGATTCAGGACAGCATAAAGCAGGGTAAAAAGAGGTTCGATTTTCTTAAAGGCGCCGAGGTCTATAAACACCACCTGGGTGGTAAAGAGGTGCCTTTATTTCGGTGCCGGATAACGATAAAATAGTAGTCAGGATATATAATGCAGAATAAACTGAAAATTGCCATGCTCAGCGCTCACAGTTGCCCGGTCGGCGACCTGGGGGCCATGGATACCGGCGGTATGAGCGTTTATATCCGCGAACTGGCCCGCGAACTGGGCAATCAGGGGCATCATGTGGACGTATATACCCGCGTACACGACCCCGATGACTCGGTGGTCGTCGAACTGGGACAGGAGGCACGGCTTATCCATCTCAAGGCGGGGGAGGCGGAGAAAATCCACAAGCTGGCGGTTTACTGTTTCCTGCCGGAGTTCGCCTGTAACCTGGAGAATTATCGCAAGAATCATGAACTTCATTATGACCTGATTTTCAGCCATTACTGGCTTTCCGGCTGGGTGGGGAGATATTTACAGCGGTGGTGGCAGATACCTCACGTTATTATGTTTCATACCCTGGGCGAGTTAAAAAACGCCACCGGTATCGGGGAGAGCGCGTCCGACCTGCGCATCGTTACCGAAAAGGCATCGGTGGATGACTGCCAGCGGATTATCGTCGCCACGGACCGGGAAAAAGAAGAGCTGGCCCGGCGTTATAACGCTGCGCCGGAGAAAATCGGCATCGCTCCCTGCGGGGTAAATATGGGACTATTTCGACCTGTCGACAGGTTCGCCGCCAGGCAAGAGCTCGGATTAAGCGATGAAAAGATACTCCTGTTTGTCGGCAGGATTGACCCGATGAAGGGAATCGACCAGCTTATTAAAGCCCTGCCTTACCTGCCATCCCGGGAAAGCCTGAAACTATTAATCATAGGCGGGGACGAGAACAGCCTGACGGAAATAGAGAAACTCAAGAAACTATCAGGTGAACTGAAAATGCAGGACTCGGTGGAATTTCGGGGGCTGATAGAGCATGACCGGCTGCCTTATTATTACAGCGCCGCCGATGTCTGTATCGTGCCGTCTTACTACGAAAGCTTCGGCCTGGTAGCCCTGGAGTCGCTGGCCTGCGGTACGCCGGTGGTCGCCACGGACGTGGGCGACATGAAAAACATCATCCGGCCGGGAGAAACGGGATACGTGGTAGCCGACAACTCGCCGGAGAAAATCGCCGACGGCATTGCCGGACTGCTTTCAATGCCCGACCGTGACCGGGAGTCCACCCTGGCTATCAGGGCATCGGTGAGCCGGTTCAACTGGCCGTCTATAGCCGAAAAGGTTCTTACTGAAATACGGCCGGTGCTTGATGAGCAAATGACCACGGTAGCCTGATTTATCTAACTCGGTCACTTCAGGCGGGTAGTTCATACTAATTATCCCGTGCATGAATCTGTATTCGTCACGATTGTACCTGTGCGTGTAATGTTATACAATTAATAGTGCCGCAGCCTTAATCAAGGAGTCTCGTGTAACTATGAGCGATGAAGTTTATTTGATGGTAGTCACGCCGCATCCCGATGATTCCGAGTTCGGTGTGGCGGGGACCGTAGCCAGACTGACTAAAGAGGGGAAACAGGTCGTCTATGTTGTCTGCACCAATGGCGATAAAGGCACCAGCGACAGGAATATGAAACCGGAGAAGCTGGCCGAAATCCGGGAGAATGAGCAGCTGGCCGCCGCCAAACTGCTGGGCGTCAAAGAAGTCGTTTTTCTGGGATACCCCGACCAGGGCCTTGAGGACGGCCATGATTTCCGCCGAAACCTGGTACGGGCAATACGTCGCTTCAAGCCTTTTGCCGTAGCCACGGCCGACCCCTACCGTAAGTATATGTGGCACCGCGACCACCGTGTTACCGGCATCGTGACGCTGGACGCCGTTTTCCCGTATTCGCGGGACCACCTCTCATATCCGGAACTGCTCGACGAGGGGCTGGAACCCCACAAGGTCAGGGAGATGTGGTTCTGGGGTGCCGAAGAACCCAACTATCGACTCGATATTACGGATACTATCGATATCAAGATGGCCGCCCTGGGCTGTCATCAAAGCCAGGTGGGGGACATACCGCCGGAGATGAGAGCCCGCATGAAAGAGTTTGCCAGGATGAACGCCAAGGGAGAGAAATTCGAGTTCGCCGAGGCTTTCTACCGCGTCGAGATGCGTTACTAGGCGGACAGCCAGAGGACATCCCCGCAGATGTTATCGGGGTGGGGGCGGGAGGCAAAGACGCTGTATTCTTCCCTGGATTTCTTGACCGTAATGCTATCGCCGTGACCGGGTAAAATCAGGGTATCGTCCGGTAATTTATAGATTTTTTCCGTAATAGATATTAGTATTTGGGTGAAATCAGCCGGACTCTCCGTATGGCCGGGGCCGCCGGGAAATACGGTATCACCCGCCAGAAGATATTTTCCGATTTTGAAGCAGAGGCCGCCCGGCGTATGTCCCGGTGTATACAGCACGTCTATCTTGAGTTTCCCCAGTGCGAGACTGTCACCGTCGTTCAGCAGTATTTCCGGGGGTGTCTTTAGCTGGCGGGAGCTTTCAGCGTGGGTAGCCAGCGGCACTTTCAGTTCGGAACGTAATGAGTCCAGAACACCGGTATGGTCGTAATGGTCATGGGTGAGCAGGATATAGCGGGGCTGAGTACCTTCCAGTCCGTCGATAATTTCCAAAGCACCCGCCGGGGCGTCCACCACCAGGCTTTCTCCGGTCTTCCGGCAGACGACGATATAGGCATTCGTTTCAAAGGGTCCTAAAGTCAATTTCTCGATGCGGATGTCATCATCATTAACGACAGTTACCATTATCAAGCCCCCTTTTTGCCAGAGCGGGATTAATTAAGCTATATTAAGTATATCATTTTGAAGAAACATGAAAGAAACACTGGCCAAGCTTACCACTAACATATTCAATCCTTTTCTGGCGAGTTTAGTCGTATTATTCCTGCTGGCTTTCCGGGATACCGCCGGTACCGCCGAAGCCCTGAAATGGGCGTCGATTTCGGTGGCTCTGAGCGTGCTGCCGGTGCTGGTGGTGGTTATCTATCTGGTGAAGAGTAAAAGACTGGACGGCGTCTTTGTCAATCCCCGCCGGCAGAGGACGACAATCTACCTGGTAGCCAGTGCCCTGGGGGCTATCGGTTATGGAGTGCTGCGGTACTGCGGAGGGCCGGAATTACTGTACATAGCTTTCGCGGCAGGCCTGGCGTCGATAATCATCTTCATGATAATCAATCTGTTCTGGAAGATAAGTCTGCATACGGCGTTCATGTCCGGGGCGGTAGCGGTATTAATCATTATCTACGGCGCGGCGGCGGCCTGGACAGTCATCTTGCTGCTGCCGGTGGCCTGGGCGCGGATAGCGCTAAAGCAGCACTCGATGGTGCAGGTGGCGGCGGGTGCGGCGCTGGCGGCGGCTATCGTGGCCGGTGTTTACTGGGGATACGGGGTGGTGGGGTAACGGCAGAAAGAAGAAAATATCCTAGATTGTCTCTCCCTCATCATTTTCCTCTTCATCATTCTTTTCAGCTTCTTCCTGTAAAACCGCGTCGAGCTGATCCTTAAGGCGGGCGGCACGCGGGTAGCCGATGTGCAGTTTACGCTGTAAGAAAGAGGTGGAAACTTCGCTGTATTGATTGGCCAGCTCTTTAGCCTGCTCCAGGAGGGGGTCGCGGGGGTGCCCGCCGATGGTGCCGGAAGGCGTAGTAGCTACGAGGGTCTCCATTCTCAATTTATCGGGCTCTTCTTTCTGCTGGCTGGCCCAGAAATAGACCAGCCGGTCTATCTCGGTATCGGAGAGG
>CAYNDI010000144.1:0-6049 GCA_964395955.1 uncultured Dehalococcoidaceae bacterium | reverse complement strand
ATTATGAGCATATGCTCATAATTTGGGAGGGGAAATGCCCAGACCATCAAAGTGCCGGCGGGTAGCTTTTATGCCGGAGGTCAACTTCTTCAAGCCGGCGGGGATACCGCTGAGAGCTCTTGAAGAAGTCAGACTTACTGTAGAAGAAGCCGAAGCGATACGCCTTAAAGAACTGGAGGGACTGGAGCAGGAGGCCGGGGCTGAGAAGATGAATGTATCACGTCCCACTTTTCAGAGAATCCTGGCATCGGCCCGCCAGAAAATGGCCGACGGCCTGCTTAACGGCAAGGCCATAAGAATCGAGGGTGGCAACTTCAAGGTCTCTCACGGACGCTTTCGCTGTGCCAACAGCCATGAGTGGGAAGCGCTGGCTGAGTCTGTGACAGAGGGTATGCCCCGGCTTTGTCCCGTCTGTAACTCACCAGATGTAGAGTCGCTGGTACCGGTCGCCTCTAGTGGCAGTAACCGGGGTGGAAACTGGCGACGGGGAAAAAAGACCAGCTAGTTAAAATGAAGATGAAACTAATCGAAGAATTACTTTCAACATTAGATTACGATACCCCGGTAAGGGATATACGCCAGGGGCCTTTTCAAACGGCGGTTTTGACACGCCACTGCGGGCTGGCTTCGACTCCCCATGACCCCGGACCTCATCATGACAGGACACCGGTAAAAGAAGCCGGGCTATTGCTGGATAAGGATGCCATGACTTTAGCACGCCTGGCTAATTCGTCCAGTCCTGTGGAATCGGCTATCGGCATGGCTACTATAAATTCACTTATAGAAGTCAACGAAGATAATTGCACGGAGCTTAATGCCGCCGACCTTCTGGCAGACAGGGGAGAAGGGAAAAAGATAGCCATAATCGGTCATTTTCCCTTTGTTCCCCGCTTACGCAAGATAGCCGGAGAGCTCTGGGTGATAGAGAAAAATCCGCAGGAAGGCGACTTTACGGAAGCAGAAGGACAAGACCTTATTTCACAGGCTGATATTATCGGTATTACCGGCACCGCTTTTATCAACCATACCATGGAACAGCTACTAGAACTGTGCCGTCCGAACTCGTACGTGGTTATTTTAGGCGGCACAGCCCCTTTGTCACCCGTTCTTTTTAACCACGGTATAGATGCCATATCAGGGACAAAGGTAATCGACGAAGAAATGACACTGCGTTGTGTCGGTCAGGGAGCCACCTTCCGGCAAATTAAAGGTAAACGTTTACTAACCATGATGAAGGGCTAACAGGGATGAAGACTGAACTGGAAAAAATAGCCGCCAGGATAAAAGAACTGGAAAATACTAAAAAGGAGTAGGACATGAAAATTGCAGTCACGGCAACAGCCGCTGACCTGAATGCTGATATCGACCCTCGATTCGGACGGTGCCAGTATTTCGTAATCGTCGATTCGGATACGATGGCTGTTGATACTATGGAGAATTCTTCAGCTTCGGCAGGCGGCGGCGCGGGAATCGCTACTGCCCAGACTATAGTCGGAAAAGGCGTCGAGGTTGTGCTAACCGGTAATTGCGGGCCTAATGCCTACCAGGTTTTAACGGCTGCCGGTATCAAGGTTGTCACCGGGGTATCGGGTAAAGTGTCTGATGCCATCGAGGACTATAAGTCAGGTAAACTCAAAGCCAGCTCACAGCCTAATGTTGCCGAGCATTTTGGTGGAGGCGGAGGGACGGGGCGTGGTAAAGGTAAGGGATAATAATATGAGGTGTAATGATGCCTAGAGGAGACGGGACCGGACCGCCAACCGGACGAGATCAAAGAGGGGGCAGGATGCAGGGCGGCCGTGCCGGGGCTGGCCCGGGCGGAAACTGTGTCTGCCCTGGCTGTGGGGAAAAAGTACTTCATAAGCAGGGAACACCCTGCTATTCGTTTAATTGCCCCAGGTGCGGTACCAGAATGACAAGGGACTAATATTATTATCCCGGTTGCCAGTCTCGCTTAAGTGATAACCGAACCGACGCTATCGGGGATGCATGACTTGGAGCGGATTCTCGGGGTTTGCCGTCACTTCGAAGTGCCAGCCATGGTATGCATTAATAAATATGATATAAATGAAATCAATGCTGAAAAAAATAACTAACTATTGCCGGGGTTAGAAAATTGATGTTGTTGCCCGTATTCCCTTTGATAACACGGTAACCGAAACCATGATACGGGGCGTGCCGTTCGTCGAGTATAGCCAGAACGGGGTTTCCTATGAGATAATAGCATTGTGGAATGCGGTTGACCAATCGTTGAATAAGTGAGGAGATATTATGCCGATTTATGATTATAAATGCCATGATTGCGGGAAGGTTTTTGAATTTTTTGCATCCGCTTCATATGATGCAATCACACTGGTCTGCCCCGATTGCGGTAAGAAGAATCTGGAAAAAATGATATCCGCTCCCGCATTAGTGAAGAATAGCACCAGGACGGGTACCACCTGCTGCGGGCGGGAAGAAAGATGTGAGAAACCTCCCTGTTCCACCGGTGAGCGGTGTCACCGGCACTAATATACGCATAAGCGAGGGAATATGGACTCTTTTGACCTTGAACCAAGGTATTCAACCAACGAGATATCAGGCAAATGTCTCAAATGTCTGAGTGAACATGAACTAAACAGCTGCCTCTTGCAGTTGCTTCGTGAAGAGGGCATTAATGAAGAAGTCCGGTCAAAATATGAGGCTTTAGTTACCTTTCTTAAATCGCCCGAGTCACAGCGACTTCGTGAGGAATCCGAGCGGTGCCTGGCCGATGGGAAACAGGTATCTGTGAGGATATCTATTGATGAAGGTCAACCAAAATACGACTTAATAATAAAGTAAAGGAGCAAACCGTTTATGAAAATAGCGGTAATATCTGATGAGGGGAACACCATAAGTCAGCACTTCGGCAGGGCGCCGCTATACGTGGTGTTCACCGTGGAAGATGGTAAGATGGTAAACAGGGAGAACAGGGATAAGGCAGGGCACCATACTTTTGCCGCTGACCAGCACCCGGAAACCCCTCCGGGCGAACGCCACGGTTATGACGCCGGCGCGCAGTCCAGACACGCTACCATGGCTCAGGCTATCGATGACTGTCAGGTACTTATCTCCGGCGGCATGGGGTGGGGCGCTTATGAGAGTCTGAAAAGCCGCGGTATTGAAACACTGGTTACTGATATCGAAGATATCGAACAGGCGGTTACCTTATATCTTCAGGGAAAGCTTCCTAACCTTATGGAGCGATTACATTAATAGCCATACAACTAATAATATCAGAAGAAACAATATGCCGGTACGGGAAGAAGAAAAAACATCACAAGCAGGTATGACCAAACAATCTACTTGAGAGTGATATTATATTATTCTCTGGTATCTTCAGGACGTGAGACCGCGAGAGATATAATATTCTGGTAAGTGCATAGTTAAAAACCTGAAACCAGACTGTAGTTTATCTCACGATGATTATAGATGGGCCCGTAGCCCCATCCATTCTCCCGGCGGTCTTACCTGTTGTCATCTCCGATAACTCATCAAGAGTGCCGAAATAAAGGGCTTCGGAAGGGCAGGATACAGCACAGGCAGGCTCTCTACCGATTCCTGTGCAGAAATCACACTTCTGCATGATTCCGTCGTCACCAAACTGTGGCACACCATACGGACATGCCGATAAGCAGTCCTGGCAACCATTACACTTATCCCTATCAACCACAACAATACCATCCTCAGCACGTTTGATGATAGCCCCGGTGGGGCACACCGCCGCACAGGCCGGCTTTTCACAGTGCATACAGGCCAGGGAGAAAAAAGTCCTGGTAACATTGGGAAACACACCACCCCAGGTATCAACTACTCGCCGCCACTTTATTCCCGGTTCAATATTATGAGTGCTCTTACACGCCACTTCGCAGGTCCGACATTGTATACATCTTGCTGCATCATAGTAAAAACCGAACTGCTTTGACATTATTATTACATACCTTTCCTGGATTATGATGATACATTTTTAGTGTCATCCACTTGTCCCTGCTTTTCGAACTTCGACAAGAGTCTGTTTAGGCATGGCTGTTACTACCGGGTCGAAGGCTTTATCGGGGTCAGTACTGTAAAGAACATTTACGTTCGCGCCTCCATCAAGCAGGGAATAGCCTTGAAGACCGAGTTCGTCGCAACCCTGCCACCACCCGTGAAGGCCCATGATCGTGTCCGGCCGGATCCCGGGGAAATACAAAGCCTTTACCTTTATCCAGCCGTGTGGTGACTCGACAATTACCCAATCTCCATCTTCTATACCACGTGCCTTAGCCGTATCCGGGTGAATATGTATCCACGGTTCGGGTTGAATCTCGCGCAAATAAGGTATATTACGTAACCATCCGTGATTATATACATCCGAGGTGTGGGTATCAAAAAAGACGAGCGGATACTTGTCCAGAAGCTCGGGCGTGTTTGTGGGGCTCTCCGGCGGTTCAACCCACTCCGGCAGAGGGTTAAACCCGTTCTCTTCGAAACTGGTGTTATAAATCGCCACTTTGCCCTGGGGAAGATATGGTGCCCCGGAAAGCCTGGGGCTTGGCGTGGCAAATATTTGTTCATACTTCTCGTAGACCGCGGGTTTCGGCTCGTAAACAATGCCGGTGGGATGTGACCTCAGTTCATCCATTGTCATGCCGAAGTTCTCCAGCTGGTAGTTCATACACGCCTCGATATTTCCGTGCCAGAAGTCCTCACCGTATCCCATCTTGACACCGAGGTCAAGCCAGAATTCATAGTCCGACTTATAGTCTCCCAGCGGCTCGATTACCTTGTTTCGAGCCATAATCCAGGTACCCGCGCCCATCATTGGCGCTTCAAATGGGTGGTCGCATTCGTACATGGTGGTTACAGGAATGACAACATCGGCCCAGGGCATCGACGAGGTCTGCATCACGTCAATAACCACAAAGAACTCCAGTTTTTTCAGGGCTTCTACTATCCTCCTGGAACCGCGGGTGATCACTGTAGGCTGGGTTCCGGGGGCGATTATCGTCTTGATGGGATATGGCTCCCCGGTAAGAACGCTATCAAGACAGCGATAGTATGCTGAAGATATGCCTTCGATAAACGGCTGAAAGCAGCCGGGCATCTCCGGGCCTACCATCTTATCTAATAAATCTTGCGTGTATCTCTCTTGAAGGGTCACCGGTTTCGGTATCGGCATAGTGTTTCCCATTGGCACAATATTGCCGCCGGGCCTGTCAAGGTTTCCGGTTATAGCTATTAAGATACCCACGGCCCGCACGGCGTTGTTTGAGTCTACAGTCTGGTCGAAGGCATTACCGGCCAGGATACAGGCTGACTTCGCCTTCCCGTATAACCGGGCTACCTCTTTTATTTGGTCAGCCGGCAACCCTGTTATCGGCTCTGCCCACTCCGGGGTATATTTCTTTATATGGGGCACGAGCTTATCAAAGCCGTAACACCACCGGGAGGTAAATTCTACGTCGTAAAGGTGCTCATTGATTATCACGTTGAGCATGGCCAGCGCCAGGGCTCCGTCGGTACCGGGCCTGATGGGCACCCACATATCAGCCTTGGCTGCATCCGGCTGCATCTCGGGTTTTATTACTATGAGCTTTGCCCCTCTTTCCCTGGCGTCCAGGATTTTTTTCAGGGTTCCCATCGGGGTACCGGAATAAACGGGATTTGCCCCCCATACCACAATAAGATCGGTATGCTCATAATCCGAACCGGCCATGCCGAGCATAGGGGCTGCCACGGTATATGCAAAGCCGAAAGCCCGCTGTATAGCGCAGATGCCACTATGGCCGTAGTTAGGACTCCCGTGTGCGGTCAGGAACCGCATGAAATAACTTTTATAGGTCCGTGCCTGCGGGGAGAGAATAGCCAGGGACTCCGGCCCGTATTTTTCTTTTTGCTCCCTGAGCTTACCGGCGATAATATCAAGGGCCTCATCCCACGTAACCCTCTCGAATTTACCCTCACCCTTTTCCCCGACACGCTTTAAGGGGTACTTAAGGCGTTGCGGCGAATAAAGCCACTGCGCAGATGCATAAGCCTTGGGGCA
>CAYNDI010000143.1:0-6061 GCA_964395955.1 uncultured Dehalococcoidaceae bacterium | reverse complement strand
TGCCGTCCTGCGTCCCGAATCCTTCGTCGATAATCAGGGTCGGCAGAGGCGCCCCGGCGCGCCTGGCCAGTAGTCGTGACAGGGCGATGCGGATGGCGAAGTTAATGCGGAAAGCCTCGCCGCCGCTGAACATCTCGTAATTCCTGGTGCCCAGCTCGTCGGCGATGGCGATATCCAGCGTCTCCTGGACGGTCCCTTTCTTCGTCTCCTTCTGCGTCTCGAAGTTCACATGCATCCGGTTGTCCGTCATCCGGGCGAGCAGCCGGTTAGCCTCCGCCTCTATCTCCGGCAGCGCCGTTTCGATTATCAAAGCCTGTATGCCTGTCTTCCCAAAGGCTCTGGCAAGCTCCCGGTAAATACTGCCTTCCTGAGATATACGGGCCAGCTGGTTCTCTTTCTCTTGCTTCCTTGTCTCCAGTTCCGCGAGACGTTCCAGTCTGGCGCGGACACTCCCCACCACCTCCTGGGCCCGGGAACGCTGACCGACGAGGTCTTTGTATTCTACCTCGGCGGCGGCCAGTTCCTGCTGTATTTGCGGCAGACCCGTCAGTTCGGCTGTCAACGACTCTTTTTTACGGTTATCGAGTTCCAGACTCTCCCGCTTGGCCCCGGCTTCTTCCCGGGACTTTTTTAGCCCTTCCTTTTCCCGGTCGATGAGTCTTACCGCCTCGTCGAGTCTGTTTTTTTCGCGTTCGTAAGGTTCCAGCCGGCTGAGTTCCTGTCTCACTTGCTCGTGCTTTTCGGCATCGTAATCAAGGCCGGCTATTTCGGTTTCCAGCGCCACCAGGGCAGTCTGCTCGGCTGTGGCGAAGTCCCCGGTCGCCATACGCTGCTCGATGTTTTCGAGGGTCTCTTTAAGTCCGGCCAGCTTTTTCGTGTCCTCCTCTATTTCGCCAATCTGCTTTGAAATAATGCCCGACTGGCTTTGAGCGGAGGTCTTTTGCCGGTTGAGCTCCGATTCAAACCGCGTTTTCTCTCTTTGAAGTGCCTCGAATTCGGCTCTTTTCTGCGCCAGGTTATCCTGGTTTACCTTCAAAGCGCTGGTTTTTTCCTGTTTTTCTCCTGTGTATTTGGACTCTATTAGCTGCAGTCCTTCCTGGGTAAGCTCGCTTTCACAGAGGGGACACCTTGCCTCGGTATGCTGGGCTATGTGCGACGAAATAAGGTCGAGTTTTTCCGTCACCTCCCCGATTTCCCGGTCGAGCCGGACTTTTTCAGCTTCCAGATGGTTGACCTGACGCTGCGTTTCCTGCACTGACTGCTCTTTCTCACGCAGCGCCGCTTCCGCTTCCGCCGTGTGGCGCAGCTGCGCCTGCGCCTGAGCCAGTTGATTTCTCAGTTCGGGGAGTTTCATAGCCCTGTCTTCCAGGCTATCGATGTCCCGCCGGGTGACGGTGTGCTCCGTGGTCAGTTCGTTCCTGGCTTTCTCGATACTGGCCTCGAGCTGGTTCTTCTGCCGGTCCAGGCTGACCATCTGGCGGAACCTGCGGTCGAGTTCATCGTTGGCCTTTTTAGCTTCGGTATACCCGGCATAACCCGCATCGATTTCCACCTTCCGCCCGATAATTTCCTCGTATTCTTTAATCCTGGCGAGGTGCTGGGAAGCCTGCTGTTCGAAGAGTTGCCGGTCGCGGGTGCCGGCGGTTATGCGCCCGTTAAGTTCTTCAAGCTGTATCTTCTTACTTTCCAGCGCCTCTTTTTTCTGTCTCAGGCTGTTAAGTGCCGCTTCTTTTTCCTGGGCAACCGTTTCAATACGGGAA
Organism: uncultured Dehalococcoidaceae bacterium; assembly: GCA_964395955.1. Lineage (GTDB taxonomy): Bacteria > Chloroflexota > Dehalococcoidia > Dehalococcoidales > RBG-16-60-22 > CAYVPT01. Next base: position 4,301 of record CAYNDI010000143.1, on the reverse strand, counting down.
AGCGTACCCTGCGCCTCGGCCAGTTCTTCCTCATAAGCCGGTTTCCGGGCCAGCTCTCCGGCGATTTCCCCGAGGCTGTTTTCCAACTGGGCGCTGTCCGTTTCATGTTTTTTCACGAGTTCTTTAGCCCGGTCTTCTAATTCGTCATAGAGGGAAAGCCCGAGGATGTTGCCCAGCACTTCTTTACGTCTGGCCGGGTCCTGCCGGGTGAACTCGTCGGCGTGTCCCTGGCGCAGGTAGGCGCTGTTGATAAAGGTATCATAGTCCATGTGCAGGACTTCGATTATTTTCTGCTGCGTCTGGTCGATGGTATTGCCGGTGATGGCACGGAAACCTTCGCCGCTGCTTATCTGGAATTCGAGCGACGACTGCCCCGCGCCGGTACGCTTTTTTGGTTTGGAGCGTTTGCGGATGATGCGGTAGAGCTGCCCCTCGATGGTGAAATCGAACTCGACTTCCATCTCGGACTGCGTGGCGTGAACGAGGTCGTCGACGCTCCTGGCGCGGGCTTTACCCCACAGCGCCCAGGTCATGGCGTCGATGATGGCCGATTTGCCGTTGCCGTTGTCGCCGGAGAAGCAGGCGAGGTGGATACCGGTAAAGTCCAGCGGCGGGACGTTATCGCGGTAGCACATGAAGTTGCGTAGCTTCAGCCTGACGGGAATCATCTCGCCATCATTTTAACACAGATAAACGGTAGTCTTACATTTTTTTATGGATACTATCTTAAGATGATTGATTATACATACTCACCCCCTTGGTCCCCCTCTCAAACTGGGGTATCACGCAAGCTCGAATAGTCGTATGTTTGAGAGGGGGAGAGAAGAAAAAGAGGGGCTTCGCCCCTCTATAACACCCCGTTGGGGGGCGGGGTGAAAGCAAAGGGCCAAGCCGCTGATGACGCGAGGGCGGTATGAGTGAAGAGTCGAAATCCCCCTTTACGAAAGAGGGAGACGGGGAAGGGTAAGACCTGCGGAATAAGCAGAGGATGGCGCGAGGGAGGCCTGGGTGGGAAAAGATAACACACGAGGGGGGGGTGGGGCAATGACTAATACCTCACGCCTTAAAAAATAATCAATGATTATCCCTCGTCTGTTAACGTTTCGGGGGGACTAAGGGAGGTCCGGAAGTAGGTTTGGTGGTCAGCCATTTGCCGACAATCTCCAGCACCGGCAGCTTGGCATCGAGGTTCTGGCGTCGGGCGGGAATCATATCCACCACGTCGAACCCGCAGGTCTGCAGGATGCGTTCGAGGAAGAAGGCGCAGGAGACCGTGCCGTTACCGCTGCCCCCGGCATAGCATATACCGATAACCGGCGTGCCTCCTGTAGCCCCGAAACCCGGAGGAGGGGCAGCGCCTGGTTTAAAGAGGGTGCGGCGGAACCTGTTGAGGAAGGTTCGCATGCTTTCGCTGAGGTCGCCGAAGTAGACCGGATTGGCGAAGACAACCACATCCGCTGCTTTGACTTTAGCTGCTATCGAGGCAAAATCGTCCTCAATGACGCATCGACTTTCTTTCCGGCACAGTCCCCACCCGTCCGCATCGCACTGGCGGCAGCGTTCGAGTTTCATCTCGGTCAGGAAGATGACCTCCGACTCACCTTTGCCTTCGGTGATTCCCTTCTGGATAGCTTTGATAGCCCGGGCGGTCTGTCCTTCGCGGTTCCGGCTGCCCGATAGTATCAGAATTTTCATTTACTGCCTCCTTGCGGATTATTTATTGGTTATCTGTTCCTGATTATAACATTTACTCCAGCTTGTTTTGTAAGATATCTTACAGTATAAGGGAACGCGGGGGATTTTTTACACTCGCCCCTTTATCCCCCTCTCGAACAGGATTATATTTTATGCTCGATTTATGATGTGTTCGAGAGGGGGGAAGAAAAGAAAGAGGGGCGAAGCCCCTCTTAAACACCCTCCAGTACCAGAAGGCTGTGGCCCCGCCGCCGCTCCCGCGTTTTTATACTCAGCCGTCCCTCCGACTCCACGTAAGCGGCCAGCCGCGTAATCGCCGTAGAGCCGGCGGATACTATTATCTTTCCATGGTGAGATAAGTGGTCGACTGCCTGCCTGATAGTTAAGAAGATGGCCTCTTTGCCTTCCTCTTCTCTGAGTAAGCCGGTAATAAGGTCGAATTTATCTTCGCATGTAATTTCCAGCCCAACCTGATGTAAAAGGGTGATTTTATCGACAGGCCACCCGTTCACAACAAGATTGAGTTGTGAGTACCGGAGTGCCAGCAGGTCGCGGTCAACGAGGACGATATTTTCCGGTTTTACCAGTTGCCAGAGCGCCATAACGGCATGCCCCTGCCCCGGATTAAATACAATGGCGCGTTGAATACCATCTCCGCGTATTTCTTTTAAAGCTTTCATCAGCATTTCGCTGCCGTAGCTGAGGGAGTCGAACTCCCGCAGGCCGTATGCGGTCTGCATTTTATATTCCAGGTTCTCGATACGCATTTGAATATCATTACGATGGTACACGCCCCGCTCTAGAGCACTCCGGTCAGGCTTTTGCGAAGCTGGTTCTCCGTTATATTTGTAGTGCAAAACAGCGTGCCCTGACCGGTTACGCCGGAGGACGATTTCTATATCGGGAGTTTCTTCAAGGATTTTCGCCACGGTCGCTTCGAGGGCTGCCACCACCACGATAGCCGCCAGTCCGCCGGGAGAAAGATAATACCGTGCCTCCTGCAACAGGTGAGTAATGACAGCCTCCCCGGCTTTACCGGGTATATTAGAAATGATAAGGTCGAAGTCGGTCCGTTCGACGTCGTCACAGCCCAGGCTGCCGTAGATTTCAACGCCGTCAAGTCCGTTCAATTCTGCGTTCTGGCGTGAATATTCTAAGGCGAGGGCATCCCGGTCGACCATGTGCACGGAGCTTTCCGGATACAGTTTCTTTAGTATAAGCCCGATGGGGCCGTAGCCGCAGCCGAGGTCGAGAATACGCCGCGGTTTGTAGCCCGCCTCGACGATACTGCGCAGGAGGAACCTGGTGCCGGTATCGATATCGTTGCTGCTGAAAAGCTCCTGGGACGTGCGGAACTGAAGACTCCGTTTCCAGGCGCGGAAGGTTACTGTCTTGTGAAAGTAGACGTCTGTATCCATCGGCCTATTTGCCTTCATAGAGTAGAAGAAGATGGGGCTTGCTCTGGTGTTATTCTCGGGCTTGACCCGAGAATCCAGACTCCCTTACCCCACTTCTGGATTCCAGCTTTCGCTGGAATGACAATTACGGGAAGCCTGGAATAATAAAATGTATATTACTTCGTTTTCTGCAAGAACCTCTGCGCGGCTATGCCGGCGATAGCCCCGTCCCCCGCCGCCGTGCTGACCTGCCGGGGCGAGCCGCTGCGGATATCCCCCGCCGCCAAGATGCCGGGTACATCCGTCTCCATCCACTGGTTTACTTTAACCTGCCGCTGTTCGTCCAGAGGCACGGTGCCTTCGAGGAAGTCCGTATTGGGGTCGAGTCCCACGTGCACCAGGACGCCGTCCACTTTAAAAGTCTCTTTCGTCCCGCCTTCTCCATCGATTTCGATTCCCTCAATCTCGCCTTCGCCAATTATCCCGGACACTTTTACGCCGCAGCGGATTTCTATCTTTGAGTTTTCTCTGGCTCTATCCTGTAGAATCGCGGTGGCGGTCAGCTCCGGCATAGCTTCGATAACGATGACTTTAGAAGCCAGATTCGCCATATAAAGGGCTTCGGTGATACCGGCGTCGCCGCCGCCGCAGACCGCCAGCACGCGGTCGACGAATTCCCCGCCGTCGCAGAAAGCGCAGTTAATTAAACCGTTACCGCGGAACTTCTCCTCGCCGGGTACGCCCAGCTTTTTGGGCACCGAACCCCCGGCGATGACTAGAGCCGACGTCGTATAGCTATTGCCGTCCGCGCAGGTCACGATTTTCTGGCTGGGTGAACCCTGGACCGTCATCACCTCATTACGCTCTATTTTGAGTCCGTACTTGGTTGCCTGGTTCTTCATCTCCATACCCAGCTCAGAGCCGACCACACCTTCGGGGAAGCCGGGGTAGTTCTCGATGTATTCCACGTTCATGATATACCCGCCGACGCTTTCCTTCTCGATGAGCAACGTGCGCCAGTTTCCCCGGCACAGGTAGAGTCCGGCCGTCAGTCCCGCCGGCCCCCCGCCGATGATTACAGCATCCCAGTCAGGCATTGATAGCTCCTTATCTTTTAGGCTGAACCGGCCTTCGTCAGGGTGGCGCGGGTTATCTTCTTCGTCAGCACCGCCGTATAGTTGTATGGCGGTATCCGGAGATAGTCGAAGG
>CAYNDI010000142.1:0-6094 GCA_964395955.1 uncultured Dehalococcoidaceae bacterium | reverse complement strand
GAATATTTCAGCAACGGCTCCGGCTTCCTGCTCTACCGCATACTCGACCGGGCTGTAGACTCCTATTTCCCCGTCCTGGATAAAATCCTGGGCCTGATTGAAGACGTGGAAGACAGCGTCTTCGATGAGGACGTTGAAGCCGCCAGGGAATTGAGTATTTTACGGAGGGATATAATCACCCAGCGCAGCGTCATGTTTCCGACACGCAGCATTTTCATGGAAATGGAAAACAAGCTGAAACGCTACAGTAAAGTTGACGTAACCGCATATTATAACGACCTCATGGACCACACCAACAAGATATGCAGCACGCTGGATGAATGCCGGGAAATTATCGAGGTTTTCAAGGATACCGATTATACCCTGGCCACTTACCGTATCAACCGGGTTACCCGTCTGCTGACCATCTTTTCCACCATCGTGCTGCCCTTCCTGATAGTCTCCAGCATTTACGGCATGAATATTCCCCTGCCCGGCGGACTGGAACGCGGGAAATGGGATACCTTCGTGGTCCTGCTGCTTATCATGGGCGTTATCGCCTCCGTGATGCTCATCTTCTTCCGCCGCCGCCGCTGGATTTAACCGATGAATATTTCTTACCGATTGGTGATAATTATCGCCGTCTTTATTACCTGCCTTATCACCGCCAACATCATCGCCGTCAAGGTAGTCACCCTGGGCTGGTTTACCGTGCCGGCGGCCATTTTTGTTTTTCCCGTAAGCTACATCTTCGGCGATATCCTCACCGAGGTCTACGGCTACCGCGTGGCGAGGCGGGTCATCTGGCTGGCTTTTTTCTGCAATCTGATTTTCGTCTTTTTCGCCTGGATTGGCCAGTTATTACCCCCGGCTGCTTTCTGGGGGAACCAGGAGTCTTATAAAAGCATCCTGGGACTGGCGCCGCGTATACTGGCAGCCTCTTTGTGTGGCTACCTGGTCGGCGAGTTCGCTAATTCCTTCGTTCTGGCAAGGATGAAAATAATAACACGGGGACGCTGGCTGTGGAGTCGGACTATCGGCTCAACGCTGGTGGGACAGGCACTGGATACTTCTATCTTTATCACCCTGGGTTATATCGGCACCGGCGCCAACGTACCGCAAATGATACTGCACCACTGGTTGTTCAAGATAGGCATCGAGACCGTCTGCACACCGGCCACCTACGCCATCGTCAACTGGCTGAAGCGGAAAGAAGGCATCGATACCTACGACCGTCAGACCAGGTATAATCCCTTTATGATATCGTAGTAAGAAAGGACATCATGAATATACAGATTCTCGGCGCGCATAATATAGAGTCGAAAGACAGCGGGTGCATCAGCCTCTTAATCGACGGTGTCCTGGCGATAGATGCCGGTTCACTCACCTCCAGTTTGTCTCTGGAGGAGCAGCAGAAGCTCCGGGCGGTCCTGCTAACCCACCAGCATTTCGACCACGTCAGGGACATACCGGCTCTCGGCATAAATTACTATCTGCATGAAAATACTTTAGATATCTATGCCATAAAGCCCGTCCTTGAAGCCATATCGGCCCACCTGCTGAACGATGTCATTTACCCCGATTACACGAAAAAGCCCCCGGAGAAACCGTCACTACGTTTCAGGGTGCTGGAAGCTGGTAAAGAGGAGTTGATTGCCGGCTATACCGTGTTGCCCCTGCCGGTAAAACACGCCGTACCTGCCGTCGGTTTCCTGATAACTTCAAAAGACGGTAAAAAGCTATTCTATACCTCGGATACCGGACCGGGTCTGGCGGATGTCTGGAAAAAGATATCCCCCGACCTGCTCATCATCGAGGTCACCGGGATAAACAAGTTTCAGGATTTTGCCCTGCAATCGGGACACCTTACGCCTGCCCTGCTCCAGCAGGAACTGGAGTCTTTCCGGGAAATCAAGGATTACCTGCCACAGATAGTTCTCGTTCACATGAACCCGATAGATGAGGACGGAATCAAAGAAGAAATCAGTAAAGTCGAGAAGTCACTGAAGATAAAAATATCTTTCGGCTACGAGGGAAAGGCGATAAGGCTGTAAAAATCTGGATTCCAGCTTGCGCGGGAATGACGGAAGAAAGAGATTGCCACGTCGTCCCGATGATATCGGGACTCCTCGCAATGACAGGAATGGAACGGGGATATTACACTACGGGATAAGCCGAAGATGATACCGGGCGGCAGGGTGGGAAAAGATAGCAGCGAAGGGAAAAATCTAATTAGTGAGACACGCTTTATAATCGACCATAACGTGGGTAAGCTGGTCAGGTGGCTGAGGATGATGGGTTACGACAGCCTTTTCTTCGATGGCGATAATGACGGACAGATGGTGAAGCAGGCCCTGGCTGAAGATAGAATTATCGTAACGCGGGATACCGGGATTATGAAGAGAAAAGTGGTCAGCCGCGGGAGACTCCGGGCGGTTTTAATTGAAAGCGAGGAGCCGGAGCGGCAGATGCAGCAGCTTATGACCACGTTCGACCTCAAAGGCGAATTGCATCCCTTTACTTTGTGCCTCGAATGCAATCAGACCCTGGCGGCCAGAACCCGGGAAGAGGTAACCGGGCGCGTGCCGCCTTATGTCTATCGTACGCAGACCCAGTACATGGAATGTCCCGGCTGCCATCGCATCTACTGGCGGGGAACTCACTGGCAGGCGATGGTACGAAAGCTGGAGAAACTGGCCGGGAATAACTGAAATACCAGGGAGGTAACACATGGATGTCTATGAAGCAATCGCGAAAAGACGCTCGATAAGGCGGTTCGAGGATAAAGCGGTACCCAACGAAGCCCTGGAAAAGTGCATTGACGCCGCCCGGCTGGCACCGTGCGGCCGCAATCACCAGGTATGCGAGTATATCGTTATTAACGACGCGGAAGTGCTGCCCGGGATATTCGAGAATATCGGCGGGTCAGCCAGGCAGCCGCCGGGCAAGGGAGGTCCCAGCCCTTCTCAGACGCCCAAGGCCTACACCATCATTCTGATAAACAAGGACTGGGAAGAAGATGCCAACCGCCGCAGAATCTCTCTCTACGACGTGGGTATGGCGGCAGAGAACATTATGCTGACCGCCCTGGAACAGGGAATCGGCGCCTGCCCGATATTAATGTTCCGTGAAGCCGATATCAGACTGCTCCTGCAAATACCGGAGCAATATGATATAGCTCTGGTAATCGCCATGGGTTATCCGGATGAAAGCCCGGTGGCTGACGTAGCCGGCGAGTCCCTCAATATATATGTAGACGAAAAAGGTGTACGTCATGTCCCCAAGAGGAAGCTGGCGGACATCATCCACCGCAACGGGTTTCCCTAGAAATCAGGCAGTAAAGGGAGAGAGGTCAAAAATCCCCCTTATTCCCCCTTTTTCAAAGAGGGAAACTTAAAATGGTAAAGAGGCATTATAGCTTCTCCCTCTGGTAAAGGGAGACCGAGAGGGATTTTGGGGCGGGGCAAACTAACGGGGTAAGCCGGTAATGATGCGAGGGCGGTACGGGTGGGAAAAGATGACACACGAGGGGCGGCGGGGCTTTGATAAAGCGGCGGCGCGGGGAATATAATCAGGTACGTCCTCGGATGAAAGGAGTATTTATGAACTCGGAAGAACTGGAGAAAAGGGTCAGGGCACTGGAAGACCTGGAGGAAATCAAGAAATTACACCAGAAGTATATGAACCTGATGGACAACCTCCAGTATAAGGAGGTACTGGACCTTTTTACGGAAGACGCTTCGGTAGAAATCCGGAACTCCGGCGTGCTTAAGGGTAAGGAGGCACTCACGGATATCTACGTCAACAAGCTGGGCAGGCGGCCCCGGACCGAAGGGCATTTCGTCATTGAACCGGATATCATTATAAATGGAGATAACGCCAGAGGGACCTGGCTGGTATACATGTTATTTTCCAAACCGGAAATCGAGTGGGTGCAGGGAAGGAATGATGCCGAATATCAAAAGGTAGGCGGGAAATGGAAAATCAAGTCGATGAAATTCACGCGCACCAACGCCTCCAAACCGGACATGTTCCCCTAATAGGCTCGTAATAGGCTGAGGATGATACGGGGCGGCAGGGTGGGAAAAGATAACACACGAGGGGCGGCGGGGGCAATCCTCCCGTTGACAACACAAGGACGAAGTGGTATTATCACTAACCACAGAGGTAACTGAGTAAAGATAATGACCGAAGAGACGCCGCAGCGGCGCAGCGTCAGCCGCAAGTTCTATAAACAGCTCCAGACCGAGATACAGACCTGGAAGCAGCTCGGGACGGTTACCGCCGAGCAGGCCGAAGCAATCCTCGGCCACTACGTGGTGGTATCCCCACTTTACGGCAGGTTAATCGTTATCCTGGTGACGCTGGGGGCTATATTAGCAGGAGTCGGCGTCATTATCTTCGTATCGGCGAACTGGCAGGAAATACCCCGGCTGGCAAAAATAGCGCTGCTGCTGGTGCTGGTCATCGCCGCATATTTAGCGGGATACTGGCTCAAATACGAAAGGAACTTCCCGAGAGCGGGAGGAGCCATTATATTCGTCGGGGCGATGATTTTCGGGGCGGCCCTGTTCCTGGTGGGCCAGCAGTACCACATGCCGGTGGACGACCCTAAATTACTGACCTGGTGGTGGGTGGGCGTACTCCCGGTAGCCTATTTTACCCGCTCCAAAGCCATACTGACCCTGGCTATCCTGGCGGCACTGGGAGGACTGGGATATAAAACCGGAGACTGGCTTGAGGGTATAAACAATCCACATTACGCTTTCTTTGCTTTCTACGTGTTACTCGGCCTGGCGCTCTACAGTATCGGGGCGGTGCATTCACGGTACCAGCGAGCAAAATACTACACGCCGCGCTACCAGATATTCGGCCTGATACTACTGCTGCTTGTCATGTTTATCATATCTTTCAAGGGTATTTACAACGACCGAGTCACATGGAATTTTTCAGAATTGCCGCTGGCGTTCACTATCGCTTTTCACGTAACCGCCGGAGTGGCTATTGCCGGCGCTATCTGGAGCTTTGCTATGGATATAAAGCAGAATCAAGTGTCCGGAAGCCGTACCGGGGACCTGGCCGGCATCGCTATTATTACGGCGGTAGGCTACATCGCCATATTCCTGCCCTTCAACAGCCCCGCATCCTATGCCATTATGTTTAACCTGGTACTCCTGGCCGGTATTCTGGGGCTCATCTTCCTCGGCTACTTCCAGGGGGCGGGCTCTCTGGTGAATATAGCCCTGGTATTCTTCGGGTTGCTGGTTATCGGACGCTATTTCGACTTTACCTGGGACCTGCTGCCCCGTTCGGCATTCTTCATCGTGGGTGGCCTGCTATTACTGGGGGTGGGCATTTTTCTGGAACGCCTGCGGAGAAAAACGCTGCATCAAATGCACGCCATAGAGGTTACGGATGAAAACGAAACCTAGGCTGGGCTTCATTTTAATAGTGCTTTTCCAGGTCTTAATCCTGGTGGGCTGGACCGGCTACCACGAGGTATCTATCGCCTCCGGTAAGACCGTCGTCCTGCAGACCGTTCCGGTGGACCCCATGGACCTCTTCCGCGGCGAGTATGTCCAGTTGCGCTATACAATTTCCACCCTCGGTGATATCCCCGGGGTGACGACGCTTGAACACGGGGATAAAGCCTATGTGCACCTGGAACAGGACGGTGAAGTCTGGGAAGCTACCGAGGTATCCAAAACACGTCACGATGATTGGGACGTCTTTATTGCCGGCAAAGTAACCAGGGTCGGGAGGAACACTACGACAGTAGAATACGGCATAGAGTCTTACTTCGTGCCGCAGGGTAAAGGACCGGAGATAGAACGCGCTATAGACCTCAAGATGCGCGTGGCGATAAATACCTCGGGTCAGGCTTTCATCAAAGGACTAATCGTCGACGGGACGCCTTTCCAGCTCCGCTGATAAAGGGGCTTTTGCTGTTTTTTCACCGATTTTCTGTATTATAAAAGAGTATCAGGTTTACTTCCATATTCAATTGATTGTATAAACTCACCCCCTGTATCCCCCTCTCAAACAGGCTTATACTCAGTATACGATTTTCATTTTGTTTGAAGGGGGAAAGAATATGAGAGGGGGCCGGCGCCCC
>CAYNDI010000141.1:0-6128 GCA_964395955.1 uncultured Dehalococcoidaceae bacterium | reverse complement strand
GAACTATGGAGGCTGGTCGCATACCCGGACCGCCTGGGAACCGGTATTCATGGAAAACGGCGTGAATGCGGTTTTCAGTGGTCACGTACATGCCTACGAGAGGTATTGGGAAAACGGAATCCACTATACGGTACAGGGGACCGGAGGGGGGCCATGCTACGCACTGGCCGCGGAGAAGATTGACGGCTACCGCAACAGCCTCGAGTATACCCTGGGTTACGCCCGGGTAACGGTAAACGGGGATATAGCTTTCATGGAGATAATCAAGGTAGCGGATGTCTCGCCGGATAATGGTGAAATTACTAATATCTACCCCCCGAATACCATTTTTGAAAGAATGAATTTAGGCCCGGGGCTGCCGGCCGCCGAAGATTCGCTGGCGGTAACTACTAGTGTCGTCATCGATATGCTGGGCATCGAGCTGGACCGGGACAGCATCGACTTTGGAGATGTCGGCCCCGGTGAAAGCTCGGCGGTAGAAGTGGGGGGTATTCTCAACACCGGGACGCTCGATGTCTACGTGACCCTCGAGGTTGCAGGCGCCGACGCCATCGCCCGGGACTTCTTCGAGCAGTCTCTCTATATCGACGGCAGCCTGTATGACATCGCCGCCGTCATCGCCTCTATTAGTGTCGGGCAGGATGTGGACGTCGCCACCCGGCTTCACGTGCCGGATGACTGGAGCGAGGCCGGGTTACAGGAGGCGCAGTTCATCTTCTGGGCGGAGGCCACGTAAAACTCATATCTGGGAGGACTATAAAGAATGAAAAAGATTGTTATTATGTTAGGAATTTTCGTTTTAGCGATATCGGGAGTCGTACCCGGCGCGGTCCTGGCTAACGGAGGCTTCTCCATTGGCCCGGACAAGCTGGCTGTCAATGTTCCCGCCGACGGTGATAGTACAGTTAATGTCTATGTTACTTCTTCAGTCGACGGCGAACTAATCGTCGGCACGGAAAATATCCCGTTCCGTGTAGAGCCCGGGACTATTCCCATTAGCGCTGCCGATCTCCAACGTAGAGTCGAGCTGACAGTTTATGGCAATCCCGTGGTGGAAGCAGGCGAATATTCCGGAAAGCTGACATTCAGGATCCGTAGTGATAGTAATGTTTCCTATGGTATAAAGCTCAAGGCGACTATAACTCAGGTAAGTCCGCCCGCCGAAACAACCCCTACAGCATTAACGGAGGAAGCAGAAGGGAAAGTTGCCGAGGTCAGCCTTATTGAAACGGCCAGAGACAATCTCCTTGTCATTATCCTGGGCGCCCTGGTGCTGGTACTGATAGCCGTACTTGTCGGCATCATTATCGGTAGAAGGCAACGCTCCGGGGCCTGATTAGAGTAATTACCTGGTAATACTATAGATACGAGGGAGAAAAATGTTAAAAACACGTACTTTCAAGACAAGATGTTTGGCGATGGCGTTGAGTTTGTTGGCTTTATTCATCGTGGTATCACCGGTACTGGCTGTCGGGGCGACTACCGAAATCCGCGTCGTCAAATACGCTTCCGATGGCGTCACGGTAATGCAGGAACAGACTGTCAGCTACGAATGGTTGGAGGGCAACCTCCCCGTCTACGGCGACGGTAAGACGCACTACTATCACCAGGGCCCCATCTTTGAGGGAGACGTATGGGACCCTGCGGAGATAGTGAATCTGAAAGACAAAGGGGCGGTCAAGGGAACCGCGCTCAAAGACCTCTGCGAGCTTGTCGGCGGCATGTCCCCCGGGGATGAAATCATGCTGCTGGCGGTTGACGGCTGGCATACGGAATTCGCCTATGAGAACATCTACGAGCCGCTGGACAGGCAGGGGACAATCGCCCTCTGCTGGTACAACGGTGAGGACGCTTTATCCGGTGAAAGGTACGGTGAAGGCTATCCCGAGAGTAACGCCTACCGCACCGCGATGCAGATAGTATTCCTGGCCGGTACGAACAACGCCAACGGCGATTACGTCTTCGGCAACGATGACATGAGGGTATGCCTGCCGGACGAGAAATACCAGCATTTCTATGAAGGACTGCCCAGCACCAACGGCCTTTCCGGTAAATGGATTAAGGAAGTGGCCATCTTCAGCGGCGAGGCACCGGTCAAACCGGGAGAGAAACTGAACGCGATGACCGAAACCGACGACTCTGGTAAATCCTGGATTATTCCGGTGATTATCGGCGGCGTTGGTCTGGTAGTTATCATCGCTGGAGTACTTATATTGTTAAGGAGAAAACCAAATTGACACAGAATATAGGTAGAAACAAGTCGATATTAATCCTTCTCGCTATCGGCGTAGTCCTTATCCTCGCCGGTGTTTTAACCTACGTCTTGATTGGCACAAACGCCGAGGAACCAATCGACTGGGACCTTACACTAATCGGCAAGGACGGTCAGCAGAAGGTTCTGAGCTTTGATGAGATACGCGATTTGCCCAGTGAAAAAGCAAGGGGTGGTTTTTTCACCACTGTCGGCGTGGTCAACGGCCCCTATGAGGTCAAGGGCATCCTTCTAACAGATCTGTGCGACCTGGTCGGGGGAGTAACCCCGCAGGATGTGGTCATGGTATCGGCACCGGACGGCTATTCCATGGTGTTCGATTACGAACAGCTTCACGGGGATATCGAGACCTATGACCCAGCGACGCTCCATGAGGTACCTCATGACGAGCTCATGGTGATACTCACCTACGAGCAGGATGGTAAGACTCTCTCCCATAATGACGGAAGGCCGTTGCGCATGGCTGTCGTCGGCAACGCCGACCTTTTAACCGAAGGACACAACTGGGTCAAGTGGGTAGACCGGATAGAGGTAATGAGCCTCGACTAGATTGATAGGATTGATAATGGTTCCCAGGCTAAAGAAAATATTCGTTCTGGTAATACTGCTGATAGCCACGACTGCTATTTTCGGGCTTTCCGCCTGCTCCGGCATAAAACCGACTAAAATCAGGGTGCTCTGTGCTGGCAGTTTAATGGTACCTTTCCAGGAACTGGAAAAGGCTTTCGAGGTAAAATACCCGGATATAGATATATTGATAGAAGGGCACGGCAGCATACAGGTAATCCGGCACGTGACGGAAATCCACGAGGAAGCCGACGTTATGGCGGTGGCTGACCATTCTCTGATACCGGTAATGATGTACGACGTTAAAATACCCGACACTGATGACAGTTATACCGACTGGTATATCAAATTCGCCACCAACTCCCTGGGGATTGCCTATACGTCGGCAAGTAAATATGCCGATGAAATCAATGAAAGTAACTGGTATGAGATTATGTCCCGACCGGACGTAAGGGTGGGGTTCGCTGATGCCCGGCTGGATGCCTGCGGTTACCGCACGTTGATGTTGCTCAGCTTGGCTGAGACCTATTATAACAATGATACCATTACCGAGGGAATTCTCGGTGAGTTCAACCCGGCCATAGTAGAAACGGCTGAGGCGAATACGAAGGTAATTGCTATACCCGAGATGCTTAATCCCGTCAGCGATAGGACTGTACTGCGGGGTTCCAGTATCAGGATGCTGGCGCTGCTGGATTCCGGGGATATCGACTATACTTTCGAATACCGGAGCGTCGCCGAGCAGCACGGCCTGGCTTTCCTGGAGCTTCCGCCGGAAATCAACCTGGGTGATGTCGAATATTCAGAACTTTACGCTCGGGTGAAGTGCCGGTTGGACTTTCACCGTTTCTCTTCCATACAGCCGGAGTTTGAAGGACAGCCCATCATATATGGCATCACCATCCCGCGTAATACGCCGTACCCTGATGAAGCGGTAATATTCCTCGAATTTCTGCTGAGCACGGAAGGTCGCCAGATCCTTATACAGAACCAACAGCCTCCTTTGCAACCGGTTGAGGCGGATAATATCGACAAAGTACCGGTAGCATTAAGACATTGGCTGGAAGAAGGCCGTTAGTCGCCGAGTGACGGGGGAAGTACTCTATGATAAGATGGGTTACCGCTAACCGATTGACGCTTACCTTTATCCTTCTGGGGCTGATAATCATTCTTTTCATCGCGGTGCCTCTGTTCAAGATGATTTTCGGCTCAGACCCGGTTATCCTTTGGCAGACCCTCCTCGATCAGGATATAATGGGCGCTATCTGGTTGACGCTTTACGGGGCATTAATCGCCGCGCTGGTTGGCTGTATCCTGGGGGTACCCTTGGCTTATATCCTGGCCCGGTACAACTTCCCCGGGAAGAATTTTATTGAAGGGCTGATTGATATACCCATCGTCGTGCCCCATACAGCGGCGGGTATTGCCCTGCTCTTCGTTTTCGGTCGAAACTTCTTCGCCGGCCAGGCATTCGAAAACATCGGTGTAAGCTTCATCGACTCAACCGCCGGTATTATTATCGCCATGCTCTTCGTCAGCGTACCTTTCCTGATAGATTCGGCTAAGGAAAGCTTTAAGAAGGTGGATGTCAGGCTGGAGAAGGTAGCCCGCAGTCTGGGGGCTACGCCCTGGCAGGCGTTCCGTAAGGTTACCTTGCCGCTGGCCTGGCGCGGCATCCTGTCCGGCAATATCATGATGTGGGCCAGGGGTATCAGTGAGTTCGGTGCGGTCATTATTCTGACTTACCACCCGATGACGGCACCAGTCCTGATCTACGAACGGTTCCAGACCCACGGGCTGGCTTACGCCCAGCCTGTTGCCGCATTGCTGATAATCATCAGTATCGTCGTCTTTCTGGGATTGAGGATTCTGGCTCACCGGAGAGACCGGTCATGATAACGCTGGAAAACCTCACCGTTAAGGTTAACGACTTCATGCTGCGCGATATTAATCTCGAGATAGCCGATGGCGAATATTTTATTATCGTTGGTCCCACCGGAGCCGGCAAGACGATTCTGCTGGAATCAATCGCCGGACTCTATGGTGTAGCCGGGGGCATGGTGCGGATTGGAGGGCGTGATGTCACTGACCTCGAACCTGAGAAACGCCGCATCAGCATCGTGTACCAGGACTATTCCCTCTTCCCTCATCTCAGTGTCAGGGATAACATACTATTCGGCGTAAGACTAAGTAATGAAAAACGGCATGGAACCGCGGAGGCGCTGGAGTGGATAGTCAGCCGACTTAATATTACGCCTCTTCTCTCGCGAAAGCCGGAGAGCCTGAGCGGCGGCGAACGCCAGAAAGTTGCCCTGGCTAGGGCCCTGATTATAAAGCCGGAGGTTTTGTTACTGGATGAGCCTCTGTCAGCACTAGACCCCGAGACAAGGGAATCGGTACGGGAGGAACTCGTACAGCTTCACCAGACCTTTGGCATTACTACCCTACATGTGACCCACGACTTTGAGGAAGCAATGTCGCTTGGGGAACGGCTTGCCGTTATCGGTGAAGGTCAGTTGAAGCAGGTGGGTACCGCGGAACAGGTATTCCGCCGACCGAATTCGGAGTTTGTCGCCCGTTTCGTGATGACGCGAAACATCATCCCCGGTGAGGTGTTCACAGACAGCGACGATAATGTCTTTAGAGGAGCGGGACAGGAATTCCGGGTCGGCGCCACCGGGATAAAGGGTAGCTGCTATGCGGCTATAAGACCTGAGGACTTTCTGGTTTCTCTCGAACCGGTATCTTCGGCGAAGTACAATTGCCTGGCCGGTAGAATTACCGGTATCGTTGACAAGGGCGCCACCTTTTCCGTCAGGGTGAATGTCCCGCCGGAATTATCATGTTTGATTATGCGCCATGCCTTTCAGCCGTTGGCGTTGCAGACGGGACAACAAGTATATCTGGCTTTCCCCCCATCATCGGTTCACCTATTTATTGCTGAACAGGTGAAAAAGGCTTGAATAATTATCCGTGCAATAAAGAGGAATCGGGGGTATTCGAACTTTTACAGGCAGTAACCAAGGTAATCATCAATATCTCAACAGCAATTTGCGTATAACATGGATTATAAGCGATGATGACAAGGTTATGCCTTGAGTATGTCTTTGTGCCTCAGCGCCCGTTCCAGTGAGGGCTGCATCTTCATCTCGCGGAACTCTTTAATAGCGAAGTTCAAGTGCTCTGAAGCTTCTTTTTTCTCGTCCGGGTAGTGCTCCAGCAGCAGCTCAGCGAGCCGAAGCCGGGCAATGACGACCAGTTACGAAAGCGCCTAAGGGAGTTGGCGGAG
>CAYNDI010000140.1:0-6299 GCA_964395955.1 uncultured Dehalococcoidaceae bacterium | reverse complement strand
ACTGTAAACTGACTGCTGAAAACTCTAAAGGAGACACTCCCATTAACATTTTCCAGAAAGCCTTAAAGCGTTCCCACGATACCTGGTTCGGCAAGGCCATGAGTCTTTTCGACCGTGCCGCTATCGGCAAAGAGGTCTGGGAAGAGCTCGAGGAACTGCTTATCTCGGCGGATGTCGGTGTAAATACCACGGAAAAACTAATCAACGCCGTCAGGCAGCGCGCCGAAGAAGAAAAGATGGACGGCTCTCAGGTACGCTCTATCCTTCAGGACGAAATGGTAAAAATCCTCGACGTTCCCCCCCCTGAGACGGCAGCAGATATCGCGCCCCCTGAAGTAATGCTGGTCGTCGGCGTCAATGGCAGCGGCAAGACCACCTCTATCGCCAAGCTGGCTTATAAGATGAAGAAAGAAGGTAAAAACGTCCTCCTGGCGGCGGCGGATACCTTCCGTGCCGCGGCTATCGACCAGCTTAAAAAACAGGGAGAGAGAGTAGGAGCGGACGTTATCGCCCACCAGCCCGGCGCCGACCCCGGGGCGGTAGTTTACGACGCTTTACAGGCGGGGAAGAACCGGAAGGTGGACGTGGTTATCATCGATACCGCCGGCCGACTCCACACCAAGTTTAATCTCATGGAGGAACTGAAAAAAGTCAGGCGGGTGGTCGTTAAACTGGACGCCGCGGCTCCTCACGAGGTACTCCTGGTGCTGGACGCCACCACCGGCCAGAACGGTCTTACCCAGGCCAGGTACTTCACCGAAGCGGTCGGGGTGACCGGCATCTTTATCGCCAAGCTGGACGGTACGGCCAGGGGCGGTATCATCCTGGCTATCTGTGACGAACTCAAAGTCCCCATACAATACATCGGTGTTGGCGAGGGACTGGAAGATATGGTAGACTTTGACGCTACCGCCTTCGTCGAGGCGCTGTGTTCATAATTATTTTCGCCTGTCATTCTGAAGGAGTGAAGCGACCGACGAATCTCGTAACACTCTTGTCATTCTGAGCGTAGCGAAGAATCTCGGCAGTGGGTGGGCAAATAACTTAAGAATAGCTATTTTATAGCTGATGATAGACCGGAGGTGAAATAATGTATATCGGCGTCGACCCGGTGGCTTTCCACCTCGGTTCAATTGCGGTGGCGTGGTATGGCATCATGGTAGCCCTGGCCGTGGTGACCCTGGTTGTCTGGGCGCTGGTCGCCGTTAAAAAGGGCGCCAGACTTTCTTATGATACGGTAATCAGCGCCGCCCTGGTCGGCATTATCTCCGGCGTAATATTTTCCCGCCTGCTTCATGTCATCGACCTGTGGGACTATTACATGGACAATCCGGGGCTGATATTCTCCCGGTTCGGCGAGGGGCTGACCATCTACGGCGCTGTCCTCGGAGCAGCTCTGGGCATCTGGATTTACAGTAAAATCAGAAAAATCTCTTTCGGCTACCTGGCGGACATGATAGCCCCCGGCATTATCCTGGCCCAGGCTATCGGCCGGGTGGGCTGTACGCTGAACGGCTGCTGCTACGGCGTGGGGACGGATATTTTCTGTGCGGTTGTTTACACCAGCCCGAATACTCACGCGCCCATCGGCATTCCGATACATCCCACGCAGATTTACGAGATTATCTATAACCTGATTATCTTCGGGGTGCTGCTGCTGCTGCGGAAACGCTTCCGCCCGGACGGTTCTCTGTTCCTTATCTACCTTACTTTTTACGCCGTTTGGCGACTGGGCATCGACTTTATCCGGGAAGGTAAAGAATTACTGTTCGGCCTGCACGAAGCCCAGCTTATCTCGATTGTCGTTTTAATTATCACTATCACCCTGATGGCTCTGCGGACGAGGTGGATTAAAAAAGGTGAGGATGATAAGGAAGTAGAGGAAGATCCCCAACCCTGAATCCCCTCGGTTGTAATCTATCCCCACCCAAACCGCCCGGTATCATCTCCGGCTTATTCCGGTAGTTTTCCCCACCCCGCCCCCGGTTGTTATCATTTCCCACCCTGTTTTATCAGCGGCTTACCTGGGTAAGTAACACTTAAAATTCGGCGGCGGTGGGGGGTAAAGGTGGTGGTCGTTCCTTATCACCACGCATATCACTGGCCTTTATGAAATAAATCACCAATATGCAGGATTCTATTTGTAAAGATTCCCCCTTCCTTTACCAAAGGAAGGGGGCTAGGGGGATAGATTGAGATAATCACACCAGGAGATGGGGATACACTATACATCCCCCCGTCCCACACCTCGTATATTATCTTTTTCCACCCTGTCGCCCTCGCACCATCCGCTGCCTGGCCTTTAGATTTATCTCCCCATCCCCGCAACGGGGAGTTAAAGAGGGGCGTCAGCCCCTCTTTAAGAAAATTCTCCCTCCCTTCAATCCAGGGGAGTGAGACACAGAGGGTGGGTTACCTTGAAATCAATGCTACAGACTATAGCGCTAGCCTTTATGCCGGTTAATCACGGCTGTCTCCCAGGTACGACTATCCCCGGAACGTACGCCACCGATAGAACATACTCTGATATCGTCACCCTTGTATGATGCCGCTGAGATTTCATAAATGTAGTCCGCCAGTTCCTCCGGCATATTCGCGTCGCACGCTAATGGCGCGGGATGGCTTTCGGCATCGAACGCCTCCGGGCTTTCCATGTCGCCCTGATACGTACTGACTCCCGCCAGCGTACCCGGTTCAAAGGTCAGTTCCCAGGCGAACGCAGGCTTACCGGCAATCTTGATACTCATGAGAAAGGCAGGCCCGGTCTTTCCCGGGATATTGGTAACGACTCCGGCGATTCTGGGGGTATTCAGGCTGTCCGGCTCGGCGCGGGCGCCGTCCATTATCTTTTTCAGGTAGCTTTTTGTAGGTGCCGAACCCGTGTGGAACAGGAGTTTATACGTTTCAAAGACAGCCTCGGTCTGAATGCCGTTGCTTACTACCAGCAGTCCGGTATCATTATCATATTTAACGGCGGTGTAATGCCGCAGGGGGTCGTAAGGCTGATTGCCGATAGGCCCTGTGATAAAGCCGTTTTCCTGCGGCGTCGCTTTTCTCTCCCGGCTCTGCGGACTGCGTCCGGTGACCAGGTAGGCGAAAGCAGGCCTTTCATCTTTAGTTACCCCGAGGAACAATTGACGGCCCGGGTAGGGCCCGTTCGGGTTTTTCATAGTGACTCGCTCTTCTTAAAGTCCAGTATATTAAGCCTTAACTGCTCTTTCCCGCCCCAGCGGTCGATTTCCAGGTTATAGACAATATCGATACGCGGGGCAAATTCGGACTGGTGATTGCCCAGCCGGAAGGCGACGCTGTCCCAGGTGGTGCCTCCCTGCTTTAACTTCATCCTCAGGTGCTCGCCGTTGTTGCCCATGGTACGCCTTTCCAGTACCTCCACGCCTCGACTGAGAAAAGAGGGTACCGGGTTGCCGATGCCGAAGGGCGCCAGCCGCTGTGTCGTCTCGTAGGTATCGCCGCCGAGTTCGGGCAGGGTTACCAGGGCGTCGATATCCAGATGGGGTTGGAGGATAACCCCTTTTAGCTGTTCTCTGGCCAGCACACCGAGTTCCCATTGGAGTTCCGGTAAATCTTTAGTGGGCATGGTAAAGCCGGCTGCCTGTGCGTGACCTCCGTAGCGGGTTAAGAACCGGCTGAACTTGTTAAGCGCCGCGATGATATCGAACTCCGGTATGCTGCGGCAGCTCCCGTGACAGACCGTATCCGCCGTGTGTATGACCACCGACGGACGGTAAAATTCCTCGGTAAGCCGACTCGCCACCAGTCCGGCGATGCCCATCGGGTAATCCTTGTCCGCCGTGAGCAGCAGCGGCGGCAGCCCCTGGGCAATGACCTGCTCCCTGGCCCGTACTAATGTCGTCGTAGTCAGGCGCTGCCGTTCCTCGTTCTTTTTAGTAAGCCACAACGCCAGCTCCTGGGCTTCTTTCTCCGATTCCGTCATCAGCAGATTATAACCGATCAGGCCGTCAGCCAGCCTGCCGGCGGCGTTCAGACACGGGCCGATAACCCAGGAAATTCTGTCCGCATCGATACTCCCGGCTTCCAGTCTGGTCTGTGTAATCAGTTCGCGGAGGCCGGGTCGGGGACTGGTGTTCATCTGCCTCAGTCCCTCATTAATCAGGTAGCGGTTCTCCCCCAGCGGCGGCGACATATCGGCGATGGTCCCGATGGCTACCAGGTCGGTTAGTCCGGTTACCTGCGCCTCCTTGCCAAGACTTTGGAATAAAGCCTGGAGCAGCTTAAAAGCCACCCCCACCCCCGCCAGATTCGTATAAGGGTAGTTAGAATTCTTTAGCTTGGGGTCGATAACGGCGACGGCTTCCGGGATTTTTTCCAGCGGACTGTGGTGGTCGGTGATGATGATATCCAGTCCCATCTTCCCGGCCTTTTGTACTTCCGCCACATCGGTAACGCCGCAGTCGACGGTAATAACCAGAGTGACGCCCTGGTCGTAAAGCTTTTTCAGGACGGTGGTGGTCAGGCCGTGCCCCTCCGTCTGGCGGTGGGGAATGTAGGGGATTGACTTACCCCCGAGGAGTTTTATACCCTGGACGAGAGTGGCGGTGGCGGTAATACCGTCGGCGTCAAAGTCTCCGTAAACACCGATAGTCTCTCCGGAAAGCAGGGCCTGGTAGATTCTGGATACGGCGGTCTGCATATCCGGCAGCAGAAAGGGGTCGCCCATCAGACTGGCGTCACTGGCCAGAAAGGATGCAAAGTCCTCGGGGTGGGTCACCCCGCGATTGTGAAGGAGTTGTACCAGTAAAGGGGGATAGCTGGAACCGCTGTCCTTATCGGGGATGCTTTCAACAGGAGGCAGCAAGTTCCAGCGACTGTGACTCAAATCTATTCCTCGGTAACCTTCCGTAATATTAGAACCGAATTGTGTCCGCCAAAGCCGAAAGAGTTGGTCAGGGCGGTGGTGACATCCGCCGGACGGGCTTGGTTCGGCACGTAGTCGAGGTCGCATTCGGGGTCTGGATTCTCGTAGTTAATCGTCGGCGGAATTATTCCCTTCAGTATTGTCATGATACAGATAGCCGGTTCGATAGCCCCGGCACAGCCGATAAGGTGCCCGGTCATCGACTTGGTCGAACTGACGGGGACTTTATAAGCGTACTCGCCCATAGCCGTCTTGATGGCTTTGGTCTCCATGGCGTCGTTCAGCGGCGTGGAGGTGCCGTGGGCATTAATGTAGTCGATTTCCTCCGGCTTGACTCCACCTCTTTTCATCGCCATCAGCATAGCTTTAGCCGCGCCCTCGCCGCTTTCCAGCGGCTGGACAACGTGGTAGGAATCGGCGGTAGCGCCGTAACCGATAATTTCCGCCAGGATATTAGCGTCCCGTTTCCGGGCATGTTCCAGGGTTTCCAGTATCAGAACGACGGCGCCTTCCGATATAATAAAACCGTCCCGGTCTTTATCAAAGGGACGGGAGGCTTTTTGTGGTGCATCGTTTCGGGTGGAAAGCGCTTTCAGCGAGCTGAAGGCAGTCATGCCCAGCGGATTGATAATAGCTTCGGCCCCGCCGGCAATCATTACCTGGGCGTTGCCGTACTTGATGTATTCGTAGGCGGCCCCGATGGCGTCGGAACCGCTGGAGCAGGCGGAGGTCGTGCACATGTTGGGACCTTTGACCTCCAGCGCGATGGATATCTGGGCGGCGGCGATATCCGCAATCATCATCGGCGCCAGGAACGGGCTGACCCGGTCCGGCCCCTTTTCCACCAGCACCTTGGCCTGTTCGAACATCGTCGTCAGGCCGCCGATACCGCTCCCGATAAATACGCCGATATCGTCCTGATTGGAATCGTCGATTTTCAGATGAGCATCCTTGACCGCCTGAATACCGGCGGCTACCGACAGCTGGGCGAAACGGTCCATCCGGCGGGCGTTCTTCCGGTCTATATAGTCGGTAGGCTCGAAGCCTTTGACCTCCCCGGCGAATTTAACTGCCATGTCCGAAGCGTCAAAAAGCGTGATATAGTCGACGCCGGACTTGCCGGCGATGAGATTATCCCACGTGGTAGCCATATCCAGACCGAGGGGTGTCAGCGCCCCGATGCCGGTGACTACAACTCGATTGAACTGACTGTTTATGATAGTATCCTCCTCGTTTTTCTGAAATGGGAATGGAGATTTGGTAATGAGATTTCGATTAATTTTTAACATATTTTGAGCATATTTTCAAGTCAATACACTTTATTTGTTCTTTTACCATCCGGCTATCCGGTGATAACCTCACCCCTTTATCCCCTCTCCAGCCAGAGACACTGGAAAGAAAC
>CAYNDI010000139.1:0-6317 GCA_964395955.1 uncultured Dehalococcoidaceae bacterium | reverse complement strand
CGGCCATGGGAAATACGGGCAGCCCGTTGTAGTCCGTGTGCTCCCCGATCAGATTTACCCGCCCCGGCGCCCGGGCAATGCTCAGCTCCGGGTCGTGGAAGCGGGAGGCATGTGTCTCTACCATCCCGCGGTAGCGCCGGTGGATTCGATCCCCCTCAGCGGGAAAGTCGTAGCTGGTTTGGAAAAACCTATCGAGAGGATCGCCGGCGGGCGGCTTGTCCCCCGCGGCTTCGATCATCCCTATCAACTGATCCGCTGGAATACCCATAATCATGCCTCCGAGGCCGTAATCGGATAGTTACCCCTGGTCAGCGCCGTTTCGAACATAGCAACGACGTTTTCCGGGGCGATATCGTCCCGGATGTTGGGAGCCGGGACGAAGATGCCGTAGCCTATGGCCGCGGCCGCCTTTCGCTTGCGGACGCCCCACTCCTCGTCCCGGCTCCCGTCGGGATAGGTTCTGCTTTGAAACCCATCCGGCGATCCCGGGGCCGGGCGCACCCGCTGCCTGGATGAGAAGGAGAAACTTGGCAGTTCGCGACTTGGACCTGGTGATTCGCCCATACTTCGACAGTATCGCGGGCGGTGGACAAGCTGTCAACGAATCGAGTCTTTTCATCTACACGTCTTGCTGCGCTGTGCTCTACGAGCCGATGGCTTTCCATCCCTGCCGCCTGGGCTTGGGCAAGGAGGAACGCTTCCTGCCGATCGAACAAACCACGCTGAAGCTGCAGCATCCCCTGAAAACTACCGTCACCCACCTGGATACGGATGAGCGGGTACCGGAAGAACGGGTGCCGCCGATCCTGGTCGAAGAGTTCTAGGAGATGGAAGACTAGGCTTTTCTCAATTTCTTGGTACCCCACCGGCGCCGGGCCGCTTTGGCGATATTTCAGGCGCAGGCAACTGAATTCCGACCGCCGTTATGATAGAATAGTGGGTGAGGGATTCCGTCCCGCCAGAATAGTCCCGCTCAACGCGAGACGGACGAACTTGTCTCTATAGACGGGGAGGTGCTTAAGATGTTTGGGAAAAAAGTGGGGGCAGCAGTCCTCCTTCTGGTCGCGGCAACCGTTGCCCTGCCTGCCCAGGAGGCTGTCACGCCGGAAATGGTCTCGAAACCGGTGATGAGATTTCCGACCCTGTCCGTCGAAGTCCTTCCCGAGTTCATCGTGCCCGCGGCTCCAAACGGATCCCTGTTCTCCCTTGGAGGGGGTATCGAGTTCTGCGCCGCCTACCGGCTTCCCCAGGTTCCGTGGCTCTTTGTCGGCGGAGAGCTTGGATACGCGTTCCAGGCCACTGACGCCCCTGAGACGAGCCTGTCGCTGGGTACATTCGGCGCCCAGGCGGGCGTGAGCCTGCAGCTGAGCCGCGCCATCTC
Source organism: uncultured Dehalococcoidaceae bacterium (assembly GCA_964395955.1). GTDB lineage: Bacteria > Chloroflexota > Dehalococcoidia > Dehalococcoidales > RBG-16-60-22 > CAYVPT01. The sequence continues at coordinate 4,936 of CAYNDI010000139.1, read as the reverse complement.
GGCACGCCTGCTCGGCGACGCGGGCTATTTTATTGCCGGCTTCAACGAATCCGGTTCTTCGACTCAGGGCAATCCCTATTTCGGAGGCGGCCTGGAGGTCGGCTACGACCTGTCCCGAAACCTGACACTGGGCGCGGGGGCCCGCTACAGGTACTACGGGGGGCTGGTCGGCTGCGTCCTGACGAATCTCGGCGTTGCCTACCGGTTCAGCCCTGGAGCAGGCAAGGCAGACGTTCTGCCCCCGGGGTTCGACCCGGTCCGCAATGACGCACGAGGGCTGAAACTGACAGGCATCAGGCTGGAAAGCGTATTCCCCGTCTTCTTCAAGCACTACGACGACCACCCCATCGGGACAGCGATCCTGCGCAACTACGAGATCGTGCCCGCCGAGGACGTGCGGGTGAACCTGCTGGTGAAGCAGTACATGGACAACCCAAAGGACTGCACCGTGCCGGTCCGTGTGGGGCCTGGAGGGGACGGAGAGGTCGTTCTGTACGGATTGTTCACCGACGAGATCCTCGAGGTTGCCGAAGCCACAAAGCTGTCCCTCAACCTCACCGTTCAGTATCGCCAGTACGGCAGGATCGTGCGCGACGAGTATGTCCAGACTCTAGGCGTGTTTGACCGTAACGCGCTGACCTGGAGTGACGATCGCAAGGCCGCGGCTTTCGCATCGGCTCGAGATCCTCACGCCCGGTCTTTCGCTACGGGGGTTTCCGTGGCCATCAAGGACGAGGTCAAGCAGGGGATCAGCGGCAGCCTTCAGTCCGCCATCGCCATCCATGAAGCTCTGCTGCTCGACAACCTGACCTACGTCCAGGATCCCGTATCGCCGCTAACTACAAACAATAAGGAAGTGGTCGATTTCATCCAGTACCCGCAGCAGACCCTGGAGTTCCGCGCCGGCAAGTGCGGCGATCTGACCGTGCTTTACTGCGCCATCCTGGAGTCGATCAACATCCCGACGGCCCTTATCACAGTGCCGGGACACATCCTGATGGCCTTCGACCTGCAGCTGCCGGAGGCGGAAGCCAGGCGGGTCTTCTCCCGGCCGGAAGACCTCATAATGCGGGATGGGCGGGTGTGGCTGCCCATCGAAACCACGATCCGCACGGGGCATTTCCTGGACGCCTGGGAGGAAGGCATCCGCCAGTGGCGCACCGGCACCGAACAGAACACAGCGGCCTTCTATCCGATAAGAGAGGCCCAGCAGGTCTACAACCCGGTAGTCTTCTCGGGAAAGCCGGGTGAGTTGCTGATGCCCGATCGCCGAGCGATCGCCGAAGCGTTCAAGAGCTCCCTCGCCTCCTTCGTGGGCAGGGAGCTGGGCCCGAGAGTCTCGGAGCTTCAGCGCCTGATCAGGCAGTCTGGGGCGACGCCGGCGCTGCTCAACAAGTTGGGTGTTCTGTACGCGCGCTTCGGCGAACTGGAAAAAGCCGAGGAGCAGTTCACCGCCATGCTGAAGAAGCAGGAGTCCCTCGCCGGGCTGCTGAACCTCGGGAACATCTACTACCTGCGGGGCAGGTACAGCGAGGCGCTGACCTACTACAACCGGACTCTCAAGATAAGGCCGAATGAACCCAAGGCGCTCCTGGCGGTCTCGCGTACGTACGCGGCGATGGACAAGTTCCCCGAGGCACAGCAAACACACGAGAAACTCAAATCCGTCAACCCGGAGCTTGCCGACCGGTTCGCGTTCCTGGGCGAGGGCTCGAGCGAATCGATCCGCGCCGCAAGTATCCTGGAGACGAAAGGAGAAGTGCAATGGCAGGATTGAAGTACCAGCGGAAGGCCGCTGCCACCGTTGCGGCGGTTCTGGTCGCAGTTGCGGCGATGTTGTTCTCCGGCTGTATGGAGCCCCTGGACCTACTGGATGATATCACCGACCGGGTGGCCAGGGCCGAGTTCGACTACGGCACGAAGACCGTCGCCAGCGGCGCCAATTACGCAGCTTCCCTGACAGTCAGCGGGGACTCGCTGTACGTGCTGTACTTCGACTCCGTGGCCAGGAAGCTGTGCATCGTGAAGTCGCCGGACAAGGGCAAGAGCTGGAATGCCCCGTACATTGTGGACAACACCACCGACTACTACAGCGCTTCCAACAACCTCGCGGTGGACGGGACCACCATCTACGTCTCCTATCAGCGCTCGGACAAGGTGTACTTCGTGCAGTTGACCGACACCGGCTCCTCCTTCACCTCGTCAAACTACCAGACCATCAGTACCTTTGCCGCCTACCCCTACGGGTACGAGAACTCGATCGCCTGCGACGCCTCAAACGTCTACATCGCGTTCTCGGAGGGAGGCGCCGTGGCCTTCACCTACGCCCCAAAGTCCGCCTCGATGAACTTCCCCGACCCGGTGTGCGTGGATTCCAACAATGCGATACCGCCGGCCGGGACCGGGAACCGCAAGCGCACTTCGCTGTACATCGATACGGGCGGCTACGTCAACATCGTCTTTTTCGACGATACCAATGACCGCCTCAGGCACGCGCATTTCCTGCCGAGCGATACCCTGCCCTTCACCGTTCCAGCGATCTATTACCTTCCGGGCCCGACGTACGTCACGGCGGCGAACTACCCGGCTATCGGTTCGATCGAGGGCAGTCTGAGGCTGATCGGCTACTATGACACGACGAACAAGAGCCTCAACTTCCTGGAGAAGTTCGCCTTCGGCAAGCCTCCCTCCATGGTGCTGTACTACACGAACGTGATGCGGGTGGTAGACGACAGCTCCTCCGACGTGGGGCGCTGCGCCAAGATGCTGTACATGAACTACATCGCCTACATCGCCTACTACGACTATGCCAACAAGCAGGTCAAGTTCGCCCGGGGCGTGAAGATCCCCTGGAATCCGGACCCCGACACGGCGCCGTACTATTCGTTCACCACCACGGTCATCGACACGGTCGGCGGAGCGACGTTGTCCATGGACTGCTCTCTGGCCGCCTCAGCAGACGGCCAGACCGTCTACATCTTGTACTACGACTCCAGCGGCAACGGGGCTCTGAAGCTGGCCAAGTCGATCGACGGCGGAGTCAGCTGGTAAGGGGGCGGTACAGGCAACTCGGAGCGAAACACTTCCCGAGGATGAGGATGTGCGCCCATAGGGAGGGAGGGGCCACAGTTGTGACCGGAAGCGCTCTTTGCTACGCGCTGCCGGCAAATAGCTTCTTGCTGGAGAAATCGGGGTCACTGGTAAGATTCACACCCAGCTTCCGCAGGCCCGCCTCATCTCCCGGGGTCGGTATGTGGGTCATGTGAACCTCGCAGCCCTGAAGTTCTTTCAGCATGTCCACGGCGGCTTGAGCCCCGGGATTCACCGTGGTACTGATGCTGAGGGCGATCAAGGTTTCCTCCAGATCGAGGCTGACGCCTTTCCCCCCCAGGACATCTTTTTTGAAATGGCCCAGGGCATCGACGATATTGGGAGGAAGAAGGTGAATAGAATCGGGAATATTGGCCAGGTGTTTGACTGCATTGAGAACCAGGCTCGAAGCGGCGTGCATCAGGGGCGAGTTCTTGCCGGTGAGCTGCGATCCGTCTTTCAACTGTATAGCAGCTCCGCAATAGATCCCCTCACTTCCCTTGCCCTTCTCGCGAGCCTCCTCGGCCGCTTTCCTGGCCAGCGGCACAACCGTCCTTTCCTCGGGTTTGACCCCTAGATCCTCGAGCAGAAGCTTGATCCGCTGGACCGTTTCCCCCTCTACCAGACCCATAGCATGTTCGCAGGCGTAACGAAAATACCGGCGAATGATCTCCTGGATCGCAGCCTCGCGCACCACCTGATCGTCGGTGATGCCGAAGCCGACCCGGTTCACACCCATGTCCGTCGGCGATTTGTAGACGGATGGTTTTCCGGTGATCTTCTCCAGAATTCTGGACAGTATCGGAAAAACATCGATGTCCCGGTTGTAGTTGACCGTACTCTCGTTGTAGGCCTCTAAGTGAAAGCTGTCGATCAGGTTGTAATCACCTATGTCCGCGGTAGCTGCCTCATAGGCGACATTGACGGGGTGTTTGAGGGGCAGGTTCCATATCGGGAAGGTCTCAAACTTCGCGTACTGGGAGACACAGCCGCGACGATAGTCGTGATACAGCTGAGAGAGACAGGTGGCCAGTTTGCCGCTGTTGGGACCCGGACCGGTGACAACAACGATCGGATTGTCGGTTTCGATGTAATCGTTAGCCCCGTACCCCTCCTTGCTCACCACCACATCGACTTCCGTGGGATAACCCCTGGTGAAGCTGTGGGTATAGACCCTGACTCCCCGGCGCTCGAGCCGATTCTTGAACACTTTCGCCGCTTTTTGATTCTCGTAGCGGGTAATAATGACGGCCCGGACCTTGATGCCCCACTCCGCCAGGTCGTCCATGAGCTTGAGGGCATCGGAATCGTAGGTGATCCCGAAATCAGCCCTTATCTTCTTGCGTTCGATATCACCTGCATAGATGCACAGCAGCACATCCGCTCTGTCTTTCAGTTTCTGCAGAAGTCTCATCTTGACGTTCGGATCGAAGCCGGGCAGGACCCTGGAGGCGTGGAAGTCATAGACGAGTTTTCCGCCGAACTCCAGATAGAGCTTATGCTTGATTCCTTCGACCCGCTCGAGAATCGCCCTGGTCTGCTCCTCCAGGTACTTGTCATTGTCAAAACCGATCCTGTCTTTCATATAGAGACCTCACGCTGATTGATCGCTCGAGCCACAATCTTACCTTTTTTCAGGAGCATGTAACACCGCAAAAACGGCGTGGAACCCCACGGGCATGCCCGTGGAACTCTGCTTGAGGATTAGAGTACACATGTTGCCTGACCCGGCAGCCTTCAACAGCATGTTTTTCAGTTTCGTAATAGTAGCAATGTCTGCCATAGAGGATATTGGACGAATTGGCCTGGATTGCCTCGGCATTTTCGTCTCAAAAAGATTGCATTG
>CAYNDI010000138.1:0-6462 GCA_964395955.1 uncultured Dehalococcoidaceae bacterium | reverse complement strand
CCTACAACGGCCCGGATAAAATATCAACCAGCAACCGTAAGAAAGTAATGGTTCTTGGTGGAGGCCCCAACCGTATCGGTCAGGGAATCGAGTTCGATTACTGCTGCGTGCACGCTGCCTTCACCCTGCGCGATGAGGGATATGAGACGATAATGGTCAACTGCAACCCGGAGACCGTTTCCACCGATTATGATACTTCGGACAAATTGTATTTCGAGCCTCTAACCGTGGAAGATGTATTAAGCATTTACGAGAAGGAAAAACCGGAAGGCGTTATCGTTCAGTTTGGCGGTCAGACACCACTGAACATAGCCAATGAACTGGCCGAGGCCGGTGTTAATATTCTGGGGACTTCACCCGAATCTATTGACCTTGCCGAAGACAGAGATAGGTTCCGTCATATAATGGAGGAACTGGGTATACCTATGCCAGCTTCAGGTATGGCCAGTAATCTGGAGGAAGCACTCGGTGTAGCCCGACAGATTGGCTATCCCTTGATGGTACGGCCATCCTACGTACTCGGAGGACGCGGTATGGAGGTGGTCTATGACGAAGATATGCTCAGAGAGTATGTTGCCGCCGCCGTCGGTATCACTCCCGACCGTCCTATCCTTATTGATAAGTTTCTGGAGAACGCCATTGAAGCTGAAGCCGACGCCATCGCCGACGGCGTCGATGCCTTCGTGCCGGCCGTTATGCAGCATATCGAACTGGCGGGGATACATTCGGGGGACTCAGCCTGTGTCATCCCTCCCGTAAGTCTGGCACAGGAACACATCGATACGATTAATAGCTACACGAAAAAGATTGCCCAGGAGTTGAATGTAGTGGGATTAATGAACATGCAGTATGCCATTGCCAATAATACTGTATATGTACTGGAAGCTAATCCCCGGGCCTCCCGCACCGTCCCGATAGTATCAAAGGTCTGTAATGTCTCCATGGCGCGTATCGCCACACAGGTAATGCTTGGCAAGCAACTCAGTAATCTTAATCTTAAGCCGCTGGTAATACCCCACTTTGGAGTTAAGGAATCTGTCTTTCCATTTAATATGCTGCCCGAAGTAGACCCGTTGCTTGGTCCTGAGATGCGCTCCACCGGCGAAGTACTTGGTATCGCCAATGCTTTCGGTCTGGCCTTTTTTAAAGCACAGCAGGCAGCCCGGCAGTCACTCCCATTAGAAGGAACGGTGTTGATAACAGTCTCACCAAAGGATAGGCCGGCTGTGTACGATGTTGCCAGGCAGTTTGCCGGGTTGGGTTTTAAAATACTGGCAACGCAGGGTACTCACAAGTTCCTGACTAGCAAGGGTATTAATACTGAGTTGATACTGAAAATGCATGAGGGTCGACCCAACATTGTTGATGCCATCATGAATGGCGAGATTCAATTAGTTATCAATACACCCAGTGGCAAGTTGAGTCAATATGACGATTCTTATATACGAAAAACAGCCATAAAATACAAATTACCCTACATAACCACGTTAGCAGCTGCTACGGCAGCCGTAAAGGGTATCGCTGAGTACCGACAGTATGAGCCCTGGGTAAAGTCGCTGCAAAGCTATCATTCTGATATCAAGTAGCGGGCGGTACCGTACGATACTTGTAACCTTTGAATTAGCTTTTTCGATACTTGATTAGCTTAACGCTCTTATTACGCATTGGACGGGGAGATGGAGTAGAGTCAATCTCTACCTGAAACAATGCTCAGCTTTGTGTCGGGATAATGATTATTCCTCTCGAACATATTGGTTCCAGAAATTTTAACCAAATATTTATTAGTTCTACTTGTAATATTAGTAGCGGTTATGGTATATAAAATTAGCTTTATATTTTTTGAACCATTACAGGTAGCTTTGAACTGACATCTGTATCAGGTTACCTGAATGGCATGAAGCTTATAGTGAAACCGACCTGATATCAGGTTGTATTTTAGTTAGGTTCATTACTTGTGAAAGGAGTTAAATGATATGACCAGATGGCAAGATTTACTGGAAAAATACGGCAAGCCAACACCCTGGCCCTACCCCATACGCTACGATGAGGAACAGGAAATCGAGACCGATGTCTTGGTCATCGGCGGGGGTATCTCCGGGTGCTGGGCAGCCATCAGCGCCGCCAGAACCGGGGTTAGAGTGACGCTGGTGGAAAAGGCGGATACCATCAGGAGCGGTTCGGGAGGTCCCGGCTGCGACCACTGGTGCGTGACGCCGGCCAATCCCCATTCCAAAGTCGACCCAGATGACTGGGCCAGGCGGCTGGTAGACCATCCGGTCCATGCCGGCGACCCGCCGACCGATGCGTTACCACTTACCTACTCCAACGGCATCGGCACCCAGATACAGTGCCGCGAAGACTGGGATACGCTGCTGGAAATCGAGCAGATGGGCGCCAAAATCCGGGACACCGACGACGAATACGTGGGCGCCGAAGGCCGCTATGACGACAAGTTAATGTTTTCTCCCCGCATGAGTCCCAACCATGCGACGGAAGTAACCGTACGCGTCTGGGGAACGACCTTTAAGCCCGCTTTGAAGAAAGAGTGCCAGCGGCTGGGCGTTAAAATCTACGACCGCGTTATGGTTACCGGCCTGCTGACCGATGGCGGCGTCCAGGGCGCCAGGGTAATCGGTGCCATGGGCTTTAACGACCGCACCGGCGAGTTTATGGTCTTCAAATCGAAGGCCGCGGTGCTGGCTACCGCCGGTACTTCTTCAGTCGGATATCTGAATACCGAACTGGCCGGTTACACCACCTTCCCCAGCTCCCGGGCTAAAACCGGAGACGGTATGGCCATGGCCTGGAAAGCCGGTGCCGAGCTTACCCTGATGGAAACGACCGGCATGCACATGATCGGCACCGGGCTCAAGCACACCTGGTACGGTGGCGCCGGAGACGCCAGCTACGAAAATATCCAGCTGGTGGACGCTAACGGCAAAAAGCTGCCCTGGCCCTTGCAGGGATGGCCGGACGGCGGCGCGATGGGGCCCACCCCGGAAAACCGGGGAAAAATTATCAAGGGCATCCAGGACGGCACCTACGCCCTGCCCTTCTACGGCGATTTCCCCGCCATGCCCGAGATTGAACGCCGGGCAACCTGGAAACTGATGCTCGGCCAGGAGTCCACCACCAAGAACATCACCGAATCTTACGAAAAAGCCGGATTTGACCCGGCCAAACACCTGCTGATGAACTACAACTCCATCGAAGGTACCAGCCCGTCGCATTGGATTTCGGCCGGTTTCGGCGGTCCCATCGTCGACTGGGACCTGAAATCGAGCCTCGATGGCCTGTATGTTGCCGGGGAACAGATGTTCGCCGCCGGCGATCACAGCTACGCCGCTTCCACCGGGCGCTATGCCGGGCGGAAGGCCGGGGCTTATGCCAAGCAGGTAGGCGAAGGCAAAGTATCCCGGGACCAGATTACCCTGGAGAAGGCCCGCATCTACGCCCCGATAAACCGCAACGACGGCATCGACTGGAAAGAACTGCACGCCGGCGTCGCCCGCGCCATGCAGTACTTTTGTGCCGAGTTTAAGACAGAGTTGCTGCTAAATATGGGGCTGGACGCGCTGAAAGAAATCGAGAAGGTGCACGTCCCGCGGCTCTACGCCCTCGACCCCCACAAACTCATGCGCAGTATCGAAGACCTTAGCCTGCTGACCTACGGGGAGATAATCTTCCACGCCTCACTGGCGCGTGAAGCCAGCAGCCGGGTGCTGAACTTCTTCAGAATCGACTACCCCGAAATCGACCCGCCGGCGTGGAACAAGTTCGTTACCGTCAAGCTGGAGAACAGCAAGGTCAAGACCGGCGAACTGCCCCTGAAATACTTTGGCGACATGAAAGCTAACTATGAAGCCCACAACAAGGACTACCCCGGAGTCTATAAAGGATAATAAGGAGGACTGTCATGCCTCAGAAAGAGATATACGCTTTACCCAATATTGTCAGCCCCGCTAATCCGGTAATTTTCAATCCCGATATCTGCGACGGCTGCAACACCTGCGTGGAGGTCTGCCAGATTGACGTATTTATACCCAACCCCGAGAAAGGCGAACCACCGGTAATACTGCATCCCGATGAGTGCTGGTATGGCGGCTGCTGTGTCAATGAGTGTCCCCGCCCCGGGGCTATATCCTTCAACTGGCCGGTGCAGCAGCGGGCTTACTGGAAAGACAAGGCTACGGGGAAGATCCTCCGGGATAGCCAGTAATAACACAGGTACGGGCAGGAAAGAACAGGTGACCTGGTTGTATCACTTCCTCCATTGTTCTAATCTGAGTTCCCCTTAGCTAAAGGTATACCGCATGTAGCAACGTGATAATAGCTTGCTGTTTAATTCAGGAAAACTCTATCTAACCTAGCTGCGCGACTGAATAAACCGCTATTTTACGGGCTATCAGCGCCGCTTAATACTTTGTTACCTTATGCGGCTAAATCGGAAGCAGCTTCCGATCAGGATTCAAACCTAACTATTCTCACCGTTTAACGTTGTATATTAATGCAGGGAGCAAAGCTAATCGTAGATAAATAACCGTAGATAGGTATGGTTTTTTCTGAAATGTTTGTACTTTAACCGAATAACGTGCGTAATGTAATATGTGAATACTCTATTCTTAAGGAGGAAATAATGAAGAAGATATTTGCTTTTTTGTTAGCCTCGATAGTATTAGTAACTCTGGTTGGCTGCTCTAAGCCGGCTCAAACGGAAACACCTCCAGCGAATACGACACCGACAACCACGATGAAACCGACTGCAACACCACCGACCGCCCAACCGGTATCTTTCGAGATAGTAAAATCGAATGAGTCGCGCATAGAATCCCCAGATGTAACCGATTCTCAACTGGCAACCCTTGTCAACGGTAATAGCGAATTCGCTTTCGACCTTTACCAGGCTCTACGGCAAAAAGAAGATGGGAATATCTTCTATTCACCTTACAGTATTTCTCTGGCCCTGGCGATGACTTATGCCGGCGCTCGCGGTGAAACCGAGAAACAAATGGCGGATACTCTTCATTACTTTTTATCTCAGGATACTTTACATCCGGCTTTTAATGGCCTTGACTTATTACTAGCCAAGCGTGGTGAAGGAGCAGAGGGGAAAGATGATGAGGGTTTCAGATTCAATGTGGTAAATGCCATCTGGGGGCAGAAAGATTATCAATTCCTTTCCGATTACCTGGATATAGTGGCTGAAAACTACGGCGCTGGATTAAGGCTGCTTGATTTTATAAGTGCACCAGAGGAGTCTCGCGTTACCATTAATGACTGGGTTAATGACCAGACCGAAGGCAGGATTAAAGACCTGATTAAAAAGGGTATTATCAGTTCATTAACCCGCCTTGTTTTAACTAATGCCATATATTTTAATGCGGCGTGGCAGCACCCCTTTGATGAGGATAATACCGCCGAGGCATCATTTCATCTGCTTGATGGTAGAGATGTTGCTGTGCAAATGATGTGCCAAACTGAAGAATTCGGCTATGCCGAAGGCGATGAATACCAGGCGGTTGAGTTGAAGTACGACGGTGGTGAGCTCTCTATGGTTATACTGCTGCCCGAAGAAAGTGACTTTGAGAAATTTGAGGCTTCTCTTGACGTACAGACGCTTAAAGAAATCATCAGTGCAGTCGAGATAAACAACGTTATCCTGTCAATGCCCAAATTTGAATATGAATCCGAGTTTAGCCTTAAGGATACACTGGAAGCCCTGGGGATGACAGTTGCTTTTTCTATTGAGGCAGACTTTTCCGGTATGACGGGTAATGACGAACTTTTTATTAAAGATGTCGTTCACAAGGCTTTTGTCTCTGTTGATGAAGCGGGGACAGAAGCGGCGGCGGCCACCGCCGTGATAATGGATCTTAAGGCTATGCCCGGTGAGCCAGTTGAAGTTACCATTGACCGCCCCTTTATCTACATCATTCGAGATATTGAAACCGGTACGATCCTGTTCATTGGACGTGTGATGAATCCTGGTAATTAAGCGCGATATCCAATTTCACCGGTTTTGTTGAGTCACAATCTACTATTTCGTAACCTTCATTTTCAATAGCTTCGTACTGTAACTGTAAAATCCAGGTAACACAGATCAGCGTGTTCCCTGATCGTATCTACAATCTGCTCAGGTGGCAACTGTAGGTCGATGTGCGTCTCTGTTAATTGCCCTATATACAACTCATCACACCAAGAGACTGACTCACCCCGAGGTAGTCGGCTGAGAATATCTTTGATTGCATCTGCATCGATGCAAACACTAAAAGATTTTCCGCTGACCGGCACTTCGGTGATAACGGACACCAGCGGCGACCAGATACAGACGACCATGAAAAACTAACCATACGGCGAAACGAAGTCGGGGGCAGTTCCGACAGACAAGAAGTTTACCGGGCAAAGACCTGACGCCGCCGGGCTTGCAGTAAGCAACTGCCGTACGTTTCGACGATATATTAT
>CAYNDI010000137.1:0-6470 GCA_964395955.1 uncultured Dehalococcoidaceae bacterium | reverse complement strand
GGCGGCTGGTGAACGATAGCGCAGCCCAGGCTGACGCGCTGCTTCATACCACCGCTCAGTTTCATTACCTGTGTTTTACGTTTGTCCCAGAGGTCAACCAGCTTGATTACCTCGTCGACTCTCTGAGTTCTCTGTTTTTTATTCTTCAAACCGCAGATACGTGCAAAGAAGTCTATATTCTGGGCTACCGAAAGCTCGGAATAGAGCGCCGGCAGCTGGGGCATATAGCCGATATTTCTGGCGTTGGCCGGCGAGGGTATCTTCCCCAGGCACCGGATGCTGCCGGCCGCCGGCCGGAGTAATCCGACCATTAACCTTATCAGGGTGGTCTTGCCGGAACCGTTGGGCCCCAGCAGGCCGAAACTGGTACCGGTCGGTATCTCCAGCGACATATCATCAATGGCTTTGAGGCGGCCGTAGTTAAAAGTGAGATTGCTGACGTTTATCGCGGCACTATTCATGATATAACCCTCCGCTTTACTTCCCTTCCTCCTGACTATCGTTGAGAAGACCGTGGAACATCAGATTCACCACACCTTCGGCCACCTCATCCCGGGAGAGACGGTTCAGCGGGCTGGCTTCTCCCTCCATTATCTTCAGCATGATAAAACCAAGAATCATACCTCCTACCGTCCTGACGGCAATGACCGGCTCCAGGCGGCGGAATTTTCCGGAATCTGCCATGAAACGGTAGACCACTTCCATCCGTGAAAGAAACGGCTGAATGAACTGTTCTATCCAGAGAGCTTTGAGTTCCGGGTCACGCTGAATTTCCCCTATCAGAGAAGGCATCTGGGATACAGGTTCGCTTTCGGCAAGTTCAAACCTGTTTTGCAGAATGCTCTTAAAGACAACCTCAATATTCCCCTTTGGCATCTTGTCGATAAGTTCGAGCAGCGGCATGGTAATTATAAAATTTTTGATGACGGCGATGAACAGTTCACGTTTACTCGGGAAGTAATTATAGATGGTACCCTCGGCTACCCCGGCTGCCCGCGCTATTTCCGCCGTCCTTGCCGAGGCAAAGCCTGCTTTTATAAATACATCCTGAGCAGCATCCAGAATTTGCTGCCTTCTTTGAGTGGCAATTTTCTCTTTTCTTTCCTGCCTGGTAGGAACCACTGTCACTCCTTTATTAATAATGAGTGAGTACTCACTCAGTGTAACAGGTATCATCAATTTTGTCAATACCGTCGATGTTAGATACTATTTTGCATTTGGTTGATATGATCAAACCTCACCCCTGAACGCCCCTTTTTGTGGATAAAATCACCGTTAATAATTTTTACCTAACCTGATGATGAAGGATGTATACGGATTACTTAACTGCGCTCGCAACGATAGGAGAGAGAGGGGTGAAAACATCGGGATAAGCCACAGATGGTGCGAGGGTGGCCAGGTTGGGAATAGATTAGAAACGAGGGGGCGGGGCTGTCATCAGACAACTGGATACCGATAGTACCGGTATTCTCCAATTTCACATACACCCTAAAATCGTGGTACAATTGCTATTACTGGATTTGAGGAAACCCAGAGTCGCTACGGCCATAAATATAAAATGGTTGCCGGGTATCCCGCCGTAAATCGCACCTGTTAGCTTCTTTTTACCTTTTAACGAAAAGACGCTTTTCAATACCTGACTATTTATACCGATTTTCCATTCTCATAGCATAAAAGGAGGAAATCATGGCACAGGTAAAAACCGGCGATACCGTGAAAGTCCAGTACACGGGTAAACTCGACGATGGCACGGTATTTGATTCATCGACCGATAAAGAACCTCTGGAATTCAAAGTCGGCGAAGGCCGGATGATACCCGACTTCGAACAGGCGGTAATCGGGATGAAGCCCGGTGAATCCAAAACCTTCAAGATAACATCCGAGAACGCCTACGGACCGTATCGTCAAGAAATGGTCATGGAATTTAAGAAAAAGGACCTGCCGGAAGGACTGGATCCCAAAGTCGACCAGAGACTGCAGGTGCAGCCATCCGGTGGTCAGCCATTCGTTGTTATCGTAAAAGAAGTCTCGGAGGAAAGCGTTACCCTGGACGGGAACCATCCGCTGGCCGGTAAAGACCTTACCTTCAGCATCGAGTTATCACAAATTTCATAATATACTCAGCCACGGCAACATTATTCAGGCTTGCGAGAGGTCTTCCTTTACTCTATAATTAATGTGTTGTATCCGGCTGTAGTGGAGGCGAGGCGGCATGCAGTTTAACGTATCTCAGCTACTTCAGGAGTCTATCGGTTCGACCAGAGCTTACGAGATAAACGAAGCGGCTGAGATTATCGGCGACGGTAAGGAATATAATATCAAGGGAAATTGCCATTTACTGCGTACTCCGCGGAGTATTCTGGTAAAGTGCAAACTGACCACGGCGGTAGAGCTCAGTTGCAGCCGTTGTTTAGGCAGTTTCCATCAACCCTTAAAAATAGCTTTCGAAGAGGAGTATCTGCCTACCGTAGACGTAAATAGCGGCGCCCTGCTGCCCGAGCCGGAGGAGCCCAGCGCCTTCACCATCGATGAACACCATGTCCTCGATTTAACAGAAGGGGTACGTCAATACGCTCTGATTGCCATACCGATGAAAGCCCTCTGCGACGAAAACTGCGCGGGACTGTGCCCGAAGTGCGGGCAAAACCTTAACCAGGGAAAATGCGATTGTCCGGCAGAGAACATTGACCCCCGCTGGTCCAGGCTGGCGGGACTACGCTGAACTCTGCTACAATAAATAAAGGATAAAGAACGGAGAACAAATGGGAGCACTACCGAAACGAAAGAAAAGTAAGTCGCGTGCCGGGAACCGGCTGAGCCACAACGCCCTGAAGTCGCCGGCGCTGGACTATTGCCCCCAGTGCCATAACCCCAAACAGCCCCATCATGCCTGCCCTACCTGCGGAACCTACAATGGCCGCGAGGTCATCAAGAAAGAAGAGCGGAAAAAGCCCGCCGCTTAGATTTTCTATCAGCCGAAGGACCCTTTCTATGATTATTCCCTTCATAAACAGGATGGGGAAAGGGTCTGCTTTTCATTCATTCAATAATCAAGAGGAGGGAAGCAACTGATATGACAAAAACAGCCTGGGTATTCCCCGGTCAGGGTTCCCAGTCCGTGGGCATGGGACGGGACCTGTACGATAATGTCGGGTCGGCTAAAGCTATCTTCGAACAGGCGGACAAAGCTCTGGAATTTTCCCTTTCCGGTCTATGCTTTGAAGGCCCCGAGGAGGAACTTCGCCAGACAATAAACGCTCAGCCGGCCCTGGTAACGGCAGCTTTCGCCTGTCTGGAGGCCGCCAGGGAAATCAGCGGCAGCAACTTTCCCAATCCCGATTATTTGGCCGGTCACAGCCTTGGCGAATACACGGCTTTAGCCGTAGCCGGCGTCTTCGATTTTACCACAGCTGTCCGCCTGGCCCAGGAAAGGGGCCGGCTGATGCACGAAGCCGGCCAGAAAAGCCCGGGTGCCATGGCGGCTATCATCGGTCTGGAAGAAGCTAAACTGACCGATGTCTGCCGTCAGTCCGATACGGTTATGGCTAATGTCAACTGTCCCGGACAGATTGTTATCAGCGGCGCCGCCGCGAACGTCGATAAAGCCATGGAGCTGGCGACCGCCGCCGGAGCCAGCCGCGCCATTCCACTGCAGGTAAGCGGCGCCTTCCATTCGTCGCTGATGCAGCCGGCCGTGGAGGGCATGATTAAATACCTCGACGCTACTTCATTTGATAATCCAAACATTCCGGTCGTCGCCAATATGACCGCCGCACCGCTGACCACCGGTGAGGCCGTAAAAACGGAGCTTATCAACCAGCTGACCAACCCGGTGCAGTGGCAGCGCGGTATAGAATACATGATAACTCAGGGCGTTACCACGTTCATCGAGATCGGACCGGGCAGGGTGCTGACCGGACTCATCAGGCGTATTAACAAGGATGCGGCCACACAAAACCTGGGCGACCTGGAAGCGATAAAGAGCCTGGGGCAGTAGACAACAAAATGCAGATGTGACGGGGCAGGTCGTTACCCGGCTCTACTTTTATATCCCGTGGTTTTAGTCTTGTATCCTGCGGTCATCCTCATTTTATCGTACATTAACCAGGGATCGTCAGGGTGTTCTTGTACAAAATCGTGCAGTCTTTTCAGGTCGCGCTCGAAGGCTTCCTGTGGTATCATGGTCAATCCGGAAACGTTCTTATGGGACATTCTTTCATACAGGGCGAGGCCATTGTCCGAGGTGCGCTGTACGATTAATTCCGATATGATATTTACAAAACCTGCTTCTTCCAGTAAAGCGATTGTATCGTTCAGCGAAAATATCCTTGATTCGTTAACGGCACGGGCTTCGGGGAAAAAGGTACTTTCCGGGTCGCCGCGAATTTCTTCGATGACGGAGTGGCGGTTGAGCAATACACCCCCCGGCGATAGCACGCGCCAGCACTCATGTATGACCCTGGACGGCTCGTCGCAGTGGTGCAGCAGGTGGGATATGAAGACCACATCAAACGACTCATCTTTATAGGTTAGAGATTGTGCGTCGGCAATATCCCAGGTTATCTTTCGCCCGGTGTCCTTTTCCCTGGCTCTTTCCAGCATCCCCTTTGAGGAGTCCGCCCCGGTTACCCGGCAGCCCAGTTTTTTCGCCATGGGTATGGCAAACCTGCCGGTGCCGCAGCCGAGGTCGAGCAGCCGGGCGCCCGGTGCCGCCCCGGAGTACTTAACGACGATGTCCAGCCACAGGTCAATATTCTGCTCGGAGAGGGAACGTCCTTTATCGTAAAGGGGCGCTATTTTACTGTAATCGGCCTTTTTCATCGTTTTTCATTAACCAGGGCAGCGAAGCGGGCAAAGGAGCGGTCATAAGTACGTTCCACATCGTTAGGGAAGACACAGGCGGGCAGTTCATCCATCTTCAGGTGATAGCGGATACATTCGCAGCATTTGCCCTTCCGCGGGCAGGGCTCGTAGGTGCAGTTGCATTTCTCTTGGTTGGCTTCTATATTACATTCCATGATTTTTCACCTGTTCCTTAGAATGGCCAGATTAGCGGTATGATAAGCACCGACAGCCCCCAGAATATCAGGTTGAGCGGCACGCCGATTTTAGTAAAGTCCGTGAAGCGATAACCGCCGGGCGAATAAATCATCGTGTTGGTCTTGTAGCCGATGGGTGTGGCGAAGCTCGTCGAGGCGGCAAAGGTAATAGCAATAAGCAGGGGACGGGGTTCAATATTCAAAGTGGCGGCGGCGGTGAAGGCAATGGGCGCCAGTATAGCCGCCGCGGCGTTGTTGGACATCGCCTCGGTGAGCACGGCGGTAATAAAGTAGAGCGCCGCCAGCAGCATAACCGGTCCGCCACCGGCCAGGGGTTCCAGGACGTGGTTGGCCAACCATAATGTGGCGCCGCTTTTTTCCAGCGCCATACCCAGTGGCAGAACGCCGGCCAGCAGGAATATTATCTTCCAGTCGATGGCTTTATAGGCTTCTTCGATATCAAGACACTGCGTTACCACCATAGCCACCGCACCCAGGATAGCCGCCAGCATTATGGGCATGACGTTCAGCGTCGTGAGAGCTACTACCGCCAGTACCACCACCAGCGCCATGATGGCCCGGTTCTTCCTCAGGTAGAGGTCGGTAAGCTCGTTGGTGACGATGGCGTTGGGCGAGTTCATAATATGGGCGATATCGTCCTTGTCACCCTGGAGCAGCACCGTATCGTTCTCTTTGAGCTTGATGTCCGCCAGGCGTTCCCGCAGGGTCTTACCCCGTCGTTGTATCGCCAGTATGGTTAATCGATGGCGCCTGAAGAAAGTAGCTTCCTGCAGCGTCCGTCCGATAAGATTGGAATCGGGCGGTATCATAACCTCGCTCAGCTTCACATTATGAAAGCTCAGTGCCTGGTCTTTTACCCGGGCATCCTTGAGGGTTTTCAGGCCGTATTTCGATTCTATTTCCAGGATTTGCTCGATGTTGCCGTGCAGCAGCAGGATGTCATCGGCTTTTATCCTTGTCTGGGATGGTCGGCTGACCGCTTTCGTTCCCCGTAGGAGGTTGGCCAGTTCAACTTTAGTCTCTTCACCGACCTTACTCTTCTTCCAGGTCTGGTCGATTAATGCTGATTTATCGGTTACCCGGAGTTCGGCCAGGTAATCTACCAGCCGGTATTTGTCTACCTGTTCAACTTCGCCCTTCCGCTCGGGCAACAGCCAGTGGGCGACCGCGGCCAGATAAACCGTGCCCGCGCCGACCATGGCCAGTCCCAGGGGCAGGAATTCGAAGAAGCCGAACGGTTCCAGGCCGTTGTTGACGGCAATGGAGTTGACGATGAGATTGGTGGACGAGCCGACGATGGTACAGACGCCGCCGAACTGGCTGGCGTAGGAGAGTGGTATGAGTACCCGGGACGCGGCTATTTTACGGCTCCGGGCCAGTACCATAGCCACGGGAATGAAAATAGCCACG
>CAYNDI010000136.1:0-6479 GCA_964395955.1 uncultured Dehalococcoidaceae bacterium | reverse complement strand
CTCATAAGCCCTTGGTCGCTGGTTCAATCCCAGCCGCTGCCACTTCTTTTTAGGCTCGAATTCCCCCATTTGTTCAGGCCCTCCTAATATTTTGCTTAACAAATTTGCTTAACAACCATTCGTAAATTCTGCGATAGTTTTGCTATACATCAAACAATAGCTCCTTCGATTCTCTAATACAACAGATCAATACTCCTTGGGGTAATTGATAATGCGCAATCATGTAATATTCTGAGTTATAATCACGCTATTCGGGATATTAAGTATGTCTATTGGAATATAACGTTAGGAAATGTAACCGAGCATTAAGCCTATATTTTCCAGAAGCTGTGCAACTGCTCGAATTCAATCAATCCGCTTTCAGCTATGTTTTCTATTTCAATTCCAGCTTCAACGGCGGCCGCTACCGGATTGAGACCACCGAGTTGTACAATACCAATCCGGTTCAGGGCTACCGGAATTTGATAAAACGATTCGCTGGTGTTACCGAGAGTATAGACACCACCGATACCGGTCTCCTTGAGTTGCGTAATCTGTCTCTCGACCACTTCTCTCGTCGGCGCCGGTATGGTACGAAAAACCCCAAGTATGTTTCCATTCCCGGTCTTAATAGTTTCGTTAACGCTGGTCATCCGAGCGCGAATAAATTGCTCAGAGGGATCGAGGGATGTCCCGGCATATTCAATTATGGCAACAAAGCGCTTCGGCTTAGAATTTCTGATTTGGAGTACACCTCCAACCTGTAATCGCATTGAATACCCGCCTGAAGAAGCACACCGTTTATCACAACACTACAAACGGTTGCTAAACCAATTTGCCCATGCGGTACAATTACCGAGCCTAGTTTTTCGCCTTCTGACGCTAAGGTCACTAAATCACTCACGCATAGTCCAGCTCTGAATGCATTTTTCATGATTGAAACAGCCCTTTTAAACTGGTCTTTTTTAATAAGTGATGTATTTATTGGTAATCGATCGGTACGCTTTTCAGGGTTAAAAGTAGTCTGGTAGGCTAACATCTCCAGCTTCTCTCTTACGAAACCCAGTTGCTGTGCCGCCAGCGCTTCTTTAACCTCCTGCCGGCCTTCCGGTGTAATCATTCTGCCGTCCCGGCCTAAACACTGTGTATAGCCACGTAAGTCGGCTGTCATCAGGTGATATCTAACGCCCCTTTCACTCAAGAAAATCCCCTCGTGCTCAAGTTTACGGGCAATCGTTCTTGAACCAAGTGGCTCGGAAGACTCGGTGAGTATTTTTAATATGGTTACTATTTGCCTTTCGGAATCTGAGCCGACAGCCTGTTCCATTAATAGTCCCTTTTAGCTAATCACTTTTTTCTGTAATTAAGGCCGACTATTTTCATCTCACGGCTTTTAACCCGGCATAGCGCCCGCAGTTGAAACCTTCACCCAGCCGGCACCAGGCACAACTGTCCGGCACTTCTTCCGTTATCATAAGCTGTGATTCACATTTGCCACAGAGATATTCTTCACCGGGCTTCATCGGGCCGTCACAAGGCGTGATGGTCATGGGGCAAAGCTGGATGCAGTAATCGCATTGTTTGCAGAATTCCTCACGCATATTAAGGGGACGTTCCACGTGGCGGTTTTTACCCCGTCCGACAAAGCCGAGGGCGTTGGCATGCCATAGTTCTGCGCAGGCCCGTACGCAGCGACCGCATAAAACACAGTTGCTATTCCGGAACGGATAGCGTACCTTTTTAACACCGCAGCGGACAGCGATATCCTGAATAGCACGGGAATTAGGTGCCTCGGCAACCAGCAGTTCGGCAATATTATGGCGTAGCCTCTTGATTCTGTCTGTGTTGCTCCTGATTACCATACCTTCCTGCACTTTCAGTGTACAGGAGGTAGTCACCACCGGTCGGCCATTGGTGACGTGCTCTACAATACAGAGCCTACAGGCACCGATGTCGGAAAGTCCCGGGACATGGCACAGGTGGGGGATACAGATGCCGTATTCTATAGCCACTTCGAGCACGCTGGACCCCCTGGGGGCATGAATGTCAGCGCCGTTAATATTAATGGTTACATAATGCAACATGTTTCACCTCGTTATTTAACCAGTATTGCCTCAAACTTACATTCACTCCGGCAGATCCCGCATTTCTGGCACAGAGTGGTGTCTATTACGTGTACCTCTTTTTTCTCACCGCTAATGGCACCATGTATACACGCCTGCTTACATATACCGCAGCCGGTGCATTTCTCCGGGTCGATGGAGTATTCGATAAGGGCCTTGCATACACCAGCAGGACACTGTTTATTGTTAATATGAGCTTCGTATTCCTCGCGGAAATAGCGCAACGTGGAAAGCACGGGATTCGCCGCGGTTTTACCCAGCCCGCAAAGAGACGTTTGAGTAACCGTATCAGCTAATTCTTCTAGCAGGTCTATTTGTTCGAGAGTACCACGGCCCTCAGTGATATCAGTGATAATTTCAAGCATGCGATCGATTCCTAAGCGACAGGGGACGCACATGCCGCATGACTCGTCCTGTAAGAAAGTAAGAAAGTATTTGGCTACGTCTACCATACAGGAGCTTTCATCCATGACTACCATACCGCCGGAGCCTACCATTGAGCCTGCCTCGTAAAGCACATCGAAATCGACCGGCAGGTCGAATTTATCAACAGGCAAACAACCGCCGGACGGACCTCCGGTCTGGACCGCTTTGATAGCTTTACCATTCGTGGCTCCTCCACCGATATTGAACACAATATCTCGTATCGGTGTGCCCATGGCAACCTCGACAAGTCCGGTATTCTTAATTCGCCCGGTGAGAGCCAGAATTTTCGTTCCCTTGCTTCCTTTGGTCCCTTTAGAAGCAAACCAGCCGGCGCCGTTCAGAATAATGGAGGGTACATTAGCCCAGGTTTCGACATTGTTGAGAGTGGTCGGTTTATGCCATAAACCGTCAACAACAGTATGGACATCCTTGGGGCGTGGTTCGCCTACTTTGCCTTCCAATGAAGCCATCAGCGCGGTCGATTCCCCACAGACAAATGCACCTCCACCCCTGGCAACGTCAACATCGAATGAAAATGACGATCCCAGGATATTTTCACCGAGGAGACCAAGCTTCCTGGCTTGCTGGATAGCAAATCGAGCGTGTTTCACGGCCAGAGGGTATTCATTGCGGACATATATATAGCCCTTGGTGGCGCCAACGGCATAACCGCCTATCATCATACCCTCAATGACCAGATGCGGATTGCCTTCTAAAACGCAGCGGTCCATGTACGCACCGGGGTCTCCTTCATCCGCATTGCAGATGACGTATTTCTCATCACCAGGGGCTTCGCTGCACTCCAACCACTTGCGCCCGGTGGGGAAACCGCCGCCGCCCCGGCCCCTTAAACCGGATACTTTTATTTCGTGGATAATTTCCTCAGGAGATAGGGTACCGATCACTTTGACCAGCGCCGTATAACCACCAACAGCTATGTAATCCTCTATGGAGCACGGATTGACCTCCCTGTTCCGGGACAGCAACTGGCGGTCCTGAGCGATATAGAAAGGAATTTTAGATTCGGTTTGGATTTTTCTCCCGGATACAGGGTCGGTATAAAGCAACCTCTCTATAACATCACCATCTCGTAGAGTTTTAGTAACGATGTCATGAGCATCCCCGGGTGTGATATGACAATAAAAGATGTTTCCCGGCTCTATGACGGCAATAGGGCCTTGCTCACAGAAACCGTGACATCCCGTCATACGTAAATGGACTGAAGAATCCATTCCCTGCGTGATTAATTCCTGATTTATAGCTTCGATGACATCATGGCTGTGTGACGCCTTACATCCCGTACCACCGCAAACGATAATCGTTTTATTTGCCTTTTTTCTATCGAGGAGAAGCTGTTTCCCTATGACCTCCAGGTCTTCTTTCGTGGTTAGCTTCGGCATTATTGACCTCCTCTTTTTCTTTGCCGTTAAGCGAGTTTATAAGTTTCCGGAGCTTCGCCGGAGTCATGTGGTGGCCGAGGGTTCCGTTTTCCGATGCAATCGGCCCCAGGGCGCAGGCTCCCAGGCAATTAACGCATTCGATAGAAAACAGTCCATCCTCCGTTACCTCGCCTGGCTGGATGCCCAGTTGACTGATGGCCTGGTCCAGAAGGAGTCCCGAACCACGGACATGACACGCGGTGCCGTTGCATATTGTTATCACGTATTTACCGGCCGGCTTGAGTCTAAAAGCCGTGTAAAAGGAGGCCACCCGGTAGACCTCTATCAGGGGCACACCGAGAGTTTTCGATATTTCTCTCATGGCTTCCTCGGGAATGTAACCGTAATGTTCCTGTACGTCCTGGAGCACTTCGATTAATTGATGCGGCTGGCTGTTGCGTCCTTTCAGTATAGATTCAAGTTTTGACAGATTCATGGAAACCTCCTTTGGTAAATCTGAAAAAGTTAACCAGTTGACTCAATCCATTTTATAAAGTAATCTATGAGTAATAAATACGGAATAAATACCGTTATATTGCATATAATAAATGGTTATTATTAGTATTTAATTCGTGCCAGTATAATGCCTATATAAAATAGGCAAAAAGGACAAAATTATGGCTAAAAAGAAGGTTGTAGCGAAGGATGATAAAGATAATGTAATGTTCTCCAAAACAGAACTTGCCCGGCTCTGGCGAATCCCTTTTAATGATGAGACCGAGCTACTAAAGGTAGAAAGTGCCCTTCGCGAGCGAATTAAGGAGCTAAACTGCCTCTACGGGGTATCACAACTGGCCGAACGTCATTTTAACTCCCTCGATAATCTGTTGGAAGAACTGGTCAACTTTCTACCCCACTCATGGCAGTATCCGGATATTACATGCGCCAGGATTGTCTTCAAAGAAAACGCATACAAGAGTGAAAGATTCAAAGTAACGGAATGGAGGCAGTCTTCTCGGATTTATGTATATAGCGAGCCAGTAGGTGAAGTGGCGATTTTTTATCTGGAGGAACGTCCGCCTGCTGATGAAGGCCCCTTTCTCGCGGAAGAACGCGCTCTACTGGACGTTCTGGCGGACCAGATTGGAACTATCGCGACACGAATTTCCGCTGAAATGGAATTACAGGATATCAACAAACAACTGAGCCTGGAGAGAAAGGCCTTGCAGGAATCGAACACGGCTATTCGAACGGTTTTAACCAGGATAGAAGAAGAAAAAAATGAAATTTACCGGGACATTAAAACGAACGTCGATAAAGTTATAATGCCTATTTTACTTGCCCTGGCTGTAGAATTGCCTCAAACACAAAGTAAATATATTGAGATGCTCAAGACGAACCTGGAGGAAATTACATCACAGTTTGTCAGGCATCTGTCGATTTCATATCATTCTCTGACACCGACAGAAGTTACGATCTGCAATATGATTCGTAACGGACTGAGAACCAAAGAAATAGCCAAGCTTAGAGGGGTATCTATGGCCACTATCAACCGTCACCGGGAAAATATCAGGAGAAAGCTTAAAATTACCAATAATGATGTCAATCTTGCTACGTATCTGCAGTCAAGTATGTGGGAAGAGGAGACAAGGTTATAGGTGGATTAGTCCTGTATTTAAATAGCTAACTAGGCTGAATGGAGGCAGACAGGGAGTAATTATTTATTTAATTACCAGGTGTCGACTGACTGATTAGTGCTGTTGAAGAAATCCAGTATAACCATCCAATTACTATTAGCCAGATATCGGGATACATTAAATTTAGTAAAACTGAAGGAACAAACAGATGAGAAAAAGTTACCATTTTGATGCGTAATCTTTAGTAATCTCATAAGCCCTTGGTCGCTGGTTCAATCCCAGCCGCTGCCACTTATTTTGAGCCTGCATAACAATGACGGGTGTTCCAAAAGATTAAGTTCTTTCCACCCAGGCATTGAAGCGGAGCCCGGCATCCGCGTGGTAAGGCCGCTTGAATGCCTGGGGATAACTTCTTCTCAACTCATCCAGATTCACTTTTCCTACTTCAACGAGAAAACTGCTGACGACCATGCCGGTAGTATTTTTTGATGTGAGATTGTGGGGTGTAATGGTGTTTATGGCTCCGCCCCGGTCAATTTCTCCAACCACAATCGGGTCATATCTTGCGCCGTGGTCCATATAGACAACACCTGTCATCATTCTTTGTGTCACGTGGGCTCCGCCAAGCACGGTTCCCCTCTCGTTGTACACCTGGATAACATCGCCGTCTGCGATTCCCCTGGCTGTGGCATCTATCGGATTGATCCAGAGTGGTTCGTACTTATATCCGTCCGGTCCCTCCACCTTACATGTCCGGATTTCTCTGGTCCAGGTAATGTCATCACACTGGGCGTGAACCCTCCATCGGCCATGATTAGACATGATTATGAGGGGATATTTCTCGGCCCGCTTGCTAGATAATCTTTCATCATGGCCGGTTCCTTTTTCGATCCAATGCGGTACCGGCGGTCTTTCGGCATCGTCAGGAAAATGCT
>CAYNDI010000135.1:4403-6564 GCA_964395955.1 uncultured Dehalococcoidaceae bacterium | reverse complement strand
ACGTTATCGAGGAACCTGACGGCCGTTTTTACCGTCTGCGTCAGCCTGGGGTAATCGATTTCGTAGGCGGCTCCCTTCTTCTTCATCATTTTCGAGAGATTGATAGAAGCCAGGTTGCAGGACTCGTAGGGGAGGAGGGGCTGCTCGCCGCAGGGATTGGTGCTCTCGATTTTACCCAGGTGGGGGGTGGGATTGGACTCGTTGATGCGGTCGATGAACACGATGCCTGGGTCGCCGGTGCTCCAGGCCATGTCCACGATTTTCTTGAAAACTGTCTTGGCGTTTAGTTCACCGGCGTTTTTTCCGGTACGCGGGTTTATCAGTTCGTAATCGGCGTCAGCTTTAACCGCTTCCATGAAACCGGCGGTCAACGCCACGGAAATATTAAAGTTGGTCAGGGCGTTAAGGTCTTCTTTGGCGGTGATGAATTTCATGATATCCGGGTGGTCTATATTGAGGATGCCCATGTTGGCACCCCGCCGTGTTCCCCCCTGCTTGGTGACATCGGTGACCGTATCGAACGCCCGCATGAAGGAAACGGGCCCGCTGGCCACTCCGCCGGTGGAACCGACCACGTCGTTTTCCGGACGCAGGCGGGAGAAGGAAAAACCGGTGCCCCCGCCGCTCTTGTGAATGAGGGCGGTGTATTTAACGGCGTCGAATATCGACTCCATGGAGTCGTCGACGGGCAGGACGAAGCAGGCGGAAAGCTGCCCCAGCTTTTTCCCCGCGTTCATCAAGGTGGGAGAGTTGGGGAGGAAGTCCAGGCCGTACATGAGTCCGAAGAATTCGTCCTCGACGGCTTTAACATCGGCCCTGGGATTATAGGTAAGCTCCGCCGCGGCAATAGCGCGGGCCACCCGACGGAACATCTCTTCTGGATTTTCAATCGTATTGCCCTTGTTATCCCGTAACAGATAGCGTCTTTCCAGCACCTGAAGAGCCGTATCGCTAAGGCCCGATTCGGATATGGTTTCTCTGGTCGTTTTAACTTCGGTTTCTGTTTCCGTTTCCATTTCGGTGGTAACCTCCTCTTCCGGTACTGGTTTCTCGGCGTTCAGAACTTCCATGACCATGGCTTCGATTTCGGCCTCGGTGGGCAGACGCTGTACGCGACGGGCATTCCTGTCTACCAGGTCCTCCATGCCGGGTAAAGTGGGCAGGGCCTGAGCCTGGGCTTTTTCAAGTCGTTCGATTACCTGGGTCGTCAGCTTCTCCACGAGCTTGCGGTCGCGTATGCCCATGGCGGCCGCGTTTTCAAAGACGATACGGGCGACAAGGCTGCGGTTGACGGGGGCCGATTGTTTCTTTGCCGACTGATTGCCCCGGCTCATTTTCTGGCCCTCCGCGGGGATTTCGGCGTCGCCGGCAGTTCCTCCTGTTTGAAAAGCGGAAGCTGGTCGGAGGGAGGCTTTAAAGCATGATTTGCCAGGCTGTCCACCTCTTCTTTCAGCGTAGTGATATCTTCGAACTCCCGGTAAACGCTGGCAAAGCGGATATAAGCAATATGGTCGAGGCTTTTCAGGTGCGCCATGACTATATCACCGATGTCGGAGCTTAAAACCTCGGCTTTGCCTGTCTGGTAGAGCTCGGCCTCGATATTGTCGACGAGTTCCGCCACGGCGCCGCTGTCGAGAGGTCTTTTTTCACAGGCTTTGCGGACGCCCCCCAGCAGCTTTTCGCGGTTGAACTCCTCGCGTCTCCGGTCCTTCTTAATGACGAAGATGCTGGCCCGCTGCAGTCGCTCGTAGGTGGTGAAGCGCGAATCACAGCGAAGGCACTGCCTCCGCCGACGGATGCCGTCGTTGACGTCACGGGAGTCAATTACCTTCGAATCTATATGTCCGCAATACGGGCAATTCACGGGCCGCCTCCACATTCTGTAGTGCCGAGGTTTAGAATTTACCACAAGATGTTGTGGTTTGTCAACAGGGGTTACCCTTAAAAATTAACAATTTTTTAACAAATATCATCGGGATTTTTGATTAATTACCTCACGTCCTGTGTTTTATAGAATCACCCTATCCCCCTGTGTCCCCCTCTCCTTCAACCGTGGTGTACGAAAGACAAAACTCCGGTTGTCTCCTGCGAGATGTTATCAGAGGGCACAGGGATAGTATAATACATCTTGGCCTTTTCATCATCTACTTCAATCTTTTCT
>CAYNDI010000135.1:0-4393 GCA_964395955.1 uncultured Dehalococcoidaceae bacterium | reverse complement strand
CAAAAAGCTCCTTTGCTCAGTGATCGATGATTTTACCAGTAAGTTTCTCAGGTCATTGGTGTAGGGTTGGACGACATGGAGATCAACGGTATCCAAAACTTCGTAACGTAGTCTTTCTTCGATATTAGCCTTGGCTCGTTGCAACTCTTCCTTCTGCTGCGTAAGAGTTCTTATCCTGGGAGCAAGTTCTCCACTTTTGAATTTTCCGGTCTCTAAGGCATCATAGAGTTTACCCAGCCTACTTTCCACATCAGCAATCTGTCCCTCAATAATTCCCAGACTTTCCCTATCCTCACTATTGGTTTGGGCTAGCTCTTCGTTAGTCAGCCTCACCAGTTCCTCCAGGTTTTCTTCCGTAAGGATATAGTCCTTAATGTGGTCAACAATAACTCCTTCAATCTTATTCCCGGGTAGAATCGGTGACGGACAGACTTCCCTGCCTTTTCTGCGAGCGTTGCCACACATATAGTAACGATAGCGAGGACTACTTCTTTGGCCTATCATAGCTGCTCCACATATACCACAGCGGATGATGCCACTTAGCATATAAGCACTATCCACCTGTCTGGGATGAATTGCCTGTGGAGCTCGACCTGATAACTTCGCTTGTGCTTGAGTAAAAGTGGCACGGTCTACAATAGCAGACCAAGCATCTTCGGTTCGTTGTAAAAGGACGTCATTTTCAGCTTGCCCATGGTTTTTTGTTCGCCTACCCCACACCAAAGTCCCGGTATAGGCCTCGTTGTGCAGTATTTTCTCAATTGATGTGGTACCCCACTTTTTACCTGTCCTTGAAGTCAGGCCATCAGCATTAAGACTTCGCATGATTGCCTTTAATCCTTTACCGTACAAACACTCACGAAAAATGCGCTGGACAACAGGTGCTGTTTTCGGGTCAATCTCAAGCTTAGTTCTCAACTTGGGCCCGTCCTTTACCTTGACATGGACATATCCGTAGGGAGGCTTTCCCCCGTTGGAGAAACCTCTTTCGGCGTTCTCCCTCTGTCCTCTAAAGACGTCTTGAGCAAGATTTGCAGAATAGAATTCATCAATGACCTCAATGACACCCTCCAATAGCCTGCCTGCGGGGGTGTCTTCGATAGGTTCGTTGATTGAGATCAGCTGCACACCGTGCCTTCTTAGTAGTGATTTATAGATAATCGAATCTTCTCTATTTCGGGCAAACCTGGACAATTTCCAAACAAGGATAGCTTGGAATAAAGATGATTTCTGATGAACAGTGGCAATCATCTCTCTGAAACCCGGACGATCTATTGAACGACCGCTTTCTGCTTCATCAATGTATTCCTTAACGACCTCGTGGCCATTGCGTAAGGCGTAGTCTCTTAATTCTTTAAGCTGTGCCGTAATGGATAAATCAATATCCTGTCTCTCTGACGATACTCTGGCGTAAAGTGCTACTTTCATGATTCTACTCCCTCATATGATTTATATTCCCAAGCGCCGACATATCTGGCATTGACCTGGTACAAAATTAAGTAACAATAGCTGTTCAACTGACTGCTTTGCCTTCTCGTTCGATTCAGCAAGTGCTTTATGTGTCTCCACTGCTTGACTCACTTCCTCTGAATTCTGAAGCTTACGGAGAGCCATTAACAGGTTTTTCTTACATCCTTCTTCGTTTCCTGGCACCTCTGCTAAAGTAGATTCATGATATTGAACTGTACCTCTAGAAACATCTGCGTATGTGTCTTCTTCAAGAGTAATAGTGCGGCGGACCCCAAGGGCTTTTTGAAGTATCGATTTAAAGAACAAGTCACCAGTGGTATATGAGTATATGAAATTAGTGGACAATTTATTTCCGTCATCGACTTTGTAGCCTGTCTGCTTTTCCACGATATTCACAATCTTATGCTGAAGCGTAGCTCTCGCCTGAATATGTTCATCAGAGTCTCTCTTAAGTGAAGTCAGTATTTTCCACAGCCGGTCATTTTTCAGGTGCTCCTTTAAAAGATCTCGCTTCGCACTGCGGTCTATATTGAATTCTTCAGTGACTGTTATAGTTGATTCTTTTTGATTCGTCTTTTTAGTCTTATCGTCAACAGTAAAAATAGAATCACCATTGTGATGCCATGACAGTACCGTGAAATCTACAGGGGGCAGTGTGAGAGAGGAAAGTATATTCTGTAACTCATCCAGAAGATCATCATGGTGTTTACTCAGGGCATTTTTGACGAGTTCTATCCGAGCCATGTTTGCATCTCGTCTTCGACGTGCTTCCTCGATACCCCTCTTTACCGTTCTTGGGTCACAATGGGCGCGTTCCTTGGCAATCCATTTTTCGCTCTTACCGGTTTCATAAAGCTCTAACCAATCTCTTTTATCTGTTTCAAGAAATCTTTTTGGCATAATTTTTCTCCATACTGCGATTAGTGTATTGGTTACTCATACTATAAGTAGAATAAAGCTTTTTGTAGCGAAAGTCAATAACCATTGTGGTAATTATTAGCTTTGACTGGCTCGTATACCCATGTTAAATTGGTTATATGAGGAAATACTCCGTTAACAGGACGAGGAAAAGTGAAGAGAGAAGAGAGGCATGCATTCTAGCCTCAGCAAATGATTACCTCAGGACTGCTGGGCTGCGTGTTTTAGCGAAGTTGATTGCCCAAGACCTCAGAGCGCGTAGGCTGGGCTATGGATCTCTACAAACCGATGAGACATTTAAAGCTAAGGGGACAAATGTTGAAAACTTATCTTGAGCCTATAGAAATTGAGCAGTTGGAGCAGGCAGCCGAGTACCTGCGGGACAGGCTTCTCATCAGGCTGCTGTTTCATCTCGGCTGCCGTATCTCGGAAGCCCTGGGCATTACTGTTGGTGATATTGACTTCGGCCATGGTACGGTTACTATCCAGCACTTGAAGGCGAGGATTACGCTCTCCTGCCCTCAGTGTGCAGCTAGGCTAAGTAAATCGCACCGATATTGCCCCGGTTGTGGTCTTGAAGTCGAAAAGGCGGTAACGCAGGAGAAGGAGCGTCAGCGACTCCGGACGCTTCCAGTAGATTCGACAACTTTAGCCATGCTTAAGGAGTATATAAAACGCGATGGGCCAGTATTACGCAAGGGAAAGAAAGCTCTCTTCGATATTTCCAGGCACCGCAGCTGGCAGATTGTCAAAGATTGTGCCCAGAGAGCGGGACTACCCCAGCTACTCAACCCAGAAACAGGCAAGGTACACAACGTTAGCCCCCACAAATTGAGGGACGCTTTTGCGGTCAACGCGGTGAAACGTGACGATTCCGGCGACGGCCTTCGACTTCTTCAGGAGCACCTGGGGCATCGAAGTATCACCACCACTATGAGGTACCGCAAGATATCTGGTGAGGAGCAGCGTGAGTGGTACGAACGGTTGTGGCAAGGAGGAAAACAAGATGGGTAAATACGCTAATCACGAGGGGTTTGGAGTTAATGCTCTGATTAACTACCGAGAGGATACTACTAGCGAATCATATCTCAACATTTCCTATGTGGCGCTGCGGGCAAAAAATAAGGGAGTTCTTGAAGCTACTTTGGTGGCTATATGCAAAGTCTCTACGAAGATTTTTGACGTTCTGGAATCCATGAAGACGGGAGCAATCAGCGAAAGGTGATACTGGACGTTAGACCGGCGAGGGGTGGTTTCTTAAGGCCGTTCGGCTGTGGCTGGTTTATCCGGGAGTTTCTCCTGGGGAACGGTCCTGAAGGTTCACACGCTATTGACCCTGAGCGAGGTGCCGCTCAGGCCGATATCAACTACGAGTACAAAGAAGCGATTGCTCGGGCTACTGCCCGTGAACGAGCCGAGCGAATTATCAGCCGTATGGTAGTAAGCAAGATTGATGTTACCGAGGAGCAAGCAGAGCGGATCCTTGAGCAAGAGCTAAAGAAAATTTCCCGCAAGTTCACTCATATGCGGTACCACTCGTTCCTGATGTACTTTGGCGTACTCAAGCGCCTCGGATGGGTGGAATTCACCAGGGAAACCGAGCCTTCGGCTATTCAAGATAACTACCCGTCAGCTCCGGAGCGAGCTTACTACCGTCTCACGAATAAAGGAATTGAAGCTGGTGATGAATCTTGGTCTAATCCACTTTTTACCCTATACCCTGAGATAGGCCCAAGCCATATGAAGAGGACCTGATTAACCGTAGCTGGTATATTTCAGCTGACCCCTTTTCGCACTTCTTCAAAGGTCATTTAATACTTGTTTGTTACGTTGAGCGATGTCATCCCCTGTGCAGTTTTTGATTTATAGATAAATAAAGGGTTCTCCGGCGTCTGAAAAATAGACCGGAATTTCTCCCAGAAGTGGCTGCAGCCAGGTAGCCATCTCTTTCATACCGGGTTCCTCGCTTCGTTTATGCCCGACAACGATCATGGCTTTATTAAAG
>CAYNDI010000134.1:1621-6569 GCA_964395955.1 uncultured Dehalococcoidaceae bacterium | reverse complement strand
CGTCCGGCATGATGACATCATAGCGTTCGGCAAGAATTTCAGCTACCGGCGTCCAGCACAGACCGTTATCGGTGGCACCGTGCAGCAGGATGAACGGCGGTTTGCTGCCGCCCGTCCGGTAATAATGTATATTTATCCCATCTATTTTTACGTCGCCCTGCGTGTATATAAGCATAGTCATCTCCTCTTTGTGATAACGGATGGCGACCCCGGGGGGCACTGGGTTCACGAGTGTATAATGCTTATATTGTAAAAGCTCTGTGTCTAAAAATCAATGAGATCCGTATATCGTCAAAGAAATTATCAGAAGTCGTAAGCGATTTGCGTATTGCCCGCTATTACCACGGGCTCTCGCGTTCTTTCAGAGTTGTAATAAGGTCATCAACGGGTATTGCCGTTAGCGTCAGAGTCTGGGTGGTACCCTTGGCGCTTAAACGTATCGCCAGCTTGGCGATAGACTCATTGCTGGGAGCTTCGAGGATATTAACGAAATCGTACTGACCGAGCAGGGCGTACTGGGTCAGTATCTTAGCCCCCATGAATTCTACCTCTTTATTGATTTCCTTGAGAATTTCCGGGTCTTCCTGCAGGGCTTTCCTCCCGGCATCGGTAAGGGTTGTCAGCATCAGATAAACAGACATCACTACCTCCTTTCGATATGGTATCTGGCCTTTATTATGGAGATATTGTTACCCCTTTTGTCAATGTGCCGGGATTTTGCCCGGTATACGGTTATGTTATAATGTACAAAATTACAGAAGAAAGGAAAGGGGCAGGATGTCAACCAGAGAAGAAGAACAAGCCAGTAACATGGCAAAATTGAAAGCCGGGGAAGCCGGTGAACCTATTGCCTCTTTCCTGAAAATGAAGCTCGTAGAATTATCACCGGGCTATGCCAGGGTTGTCATGAAGCTGACGCCCGAGCACCTGAATTTCAACGGCATGGTCTTCGGCGGAATTATCATGGCTATCGCCGACCAGGCCTTCGCTTACGGCACGAACTCCCTGGTAACCCCGAGCATCGCCACGCAGTTCAATATCCACCTGATTTCCGGTGCCAGCGTCGGTGATGAATTGACCGCCGAATGCCGAGTGGTCAGGAGTGGCCGGCGTATCGGCGTCTCCGAGATGACTGTCACGAATCAGACTGGCAAGCTGATAGCCAAAGCTACCGGAACTACCGTCACTACAGGATAACATCTCTTAAATTCTAACAGCCTCACATTTATTGACATGGTTACTCCCGTATGATAAGCTAATCCCGTTGCTCACGACGTGTTATACCGTTAATGAAATGACTGCCATCCACGTTAAATCGGAGAAGCCTGAATTCGTCTTTACCGGGCGCACAAAGGTGCGCGCGGGAGGTTGAGATTCACGTTGGATTAGTAGGTTATTATTAACTACGATCGATGGGTTATAAGTTACCTCCCGGGCGGGAGGTAATTCAGTTTTCGGATATATTAAATGACCAGCAATACAATAACGGTAGAAAAAAGAGACACTATTCCACAGATTATAGCCAGTAACTGCGCCAGGTGGGGAACGCGAACCGCGATGTCCATGAAGATGTTCGGTATCTGGCACCGGTACAGCTGGCAGGACTATTACAGTAACATCAAGTTCTTCTCACTCGGCATGATAAGCCTGGGGTTTCAGCGTGGTGATATTGCCTGTATTATCGGGGATAACGAACCGCAATGGTTCTGGGGGGAATTTGCCGTTCAGGCGGCTGGTGGAATCGCTACCGGCATTTACGTCGATTCCATTCCCTCGGAAGTTAAATACATCGCCGAGCACTCCGATGCTAAATTCGCCATAGTTAACGACCAGGAGCAAACGGACAAGTTCCTGGAAATCAAGAGCGAGTTACCTTTGCTGAAAAAAGTCATTTACTGGGACCCCAAGGGACTGCGCAACTATGAAGACTCCACTCTTATCAGCTTTAATGAGGTCATCGAGCTGGGCCGGGAATATGAGAAAACTCACCCGGGTCTTTTCGAGAAGAACGTGGACGCCGGCGCGGGAGACGATATAGCCTTCATTTATTATACCTCGGGGACGACCGGACTGCCCAAGGGTGCCATCTTAACTCACCGCGCCCTGATTACCACCGCCCGGGGATTCGTTGACCGGTATCCGATGGACGAGAATGACAGCCTGATTTCCAACTTCCCGGCGGCCTGGGTAGGTGACAGCTTCTTCGCTACAATTCCTCATCTGCTGACGGGTGCCAATCTGAATTTCCCCGAGGAGCCGGAGACCATCGCCGAAGACACGCGTGAAATCGGCCCGAACTTTGTCATTTACGGTCCGCGGCAGTGGGAGGGGCTGGTCAGTGAAATACAGGTAAAGATACTCGATGCCAATCCCCTGAAACGTTTCACTTATAACCTGTTCCTGCCGGTCGGGCATAAAATCGCCGATATTAAATTTGAGGGCAAAACGCCGAACCTTTTCTGGCGTATCCTCCATGGTATCGCCTATCTGGCTTTATTCCGGCCCCTCAAGGACAGGTTGGGACTGAGCAAGGTCAGGTTCGCCGTGACGGGAAGTTCGGTCCTGAGCCTGGATACGTTCCGCCTTATCCACGCCATCGGCATCGAGCTCCGGCAGTGCTACGCCAGCACGGAGGCTGGCCTGATATCCTCCCATGGCAAGGGAGAAATCAAGTTCGAGAGTGTCGGGAGGCCGGCATTAGGCACTTCTCTCAGGATAACCACAGAGGGTGAACTCCTCGTCACCAGCGACTGTATGTTCATGGGCTACCATAAAGACCCGGAAAAGACCGCTGTCACCCTGATAGACGGCTGGTGCCACACGGGAGATGCCGTTAACATCAACGAACAGGGGCATCTGATATTCATGGACCGGCTGGAGCACATGGGCCTGCTGAAGTCCGGCGCCAAGTACGCTCCCCAGTACATTGAGGGCAGGCTCAGGTTCAGTCCTTATATTAAAGATGCCATGGTTATCGGGGGAAAGGATAAAGACTACGTGTCCGCCGTTATCAATATTGATTTTGCCATGGTGGGAAAGTGGGCGGAACGCCACCGCATCCCATATACCACGTTCGTTGACCTCTCCCAGAAAAAAGAGGTGGCGGACCTGGTACGGCAGGATCTGGAGAGGGTCAACGGCTATCTTCCGGAGTCTTCACGTGTCGAAAAATTCGTGCTGCTGCACAAGGAATTCGACCCGGATGAAGCGGAACTGACGCGCACGAGGAAGTTGAGAAGAGAATTCATGGAACAGCGGTATAAAGAACTCATCGAGGCTGTATACGGGGGTAAAGACAAAGTGGACGTCCAGGCTGCTGTGACCTATCGGGACGGTCGTAAAGGTGTCGTGACGACAGGTATTCAGGTAAGAAGTATCAGGAAAGAGGTTTCGTAAGAAATGGCTGAGTTTCTCCAGTTTCTTATCACCGGCATATCCGTCGGCATGGTCTATGCCCTGATAGCGCTGGGTTTCGCCCTCGTCTGGAAATCGAGCAGCGTGGCCAACCTGGCGCTGGGGCAGATAGTCTTGATATCTGCATGGTTTAATTATTCTATGTTCATCGATGCCGGTCTTCCCCTTTACCTGGCTATACTGCTGGTTATCATCTTCGCTATTTTCCTTGGCTGGGTAATTGAAAGACTCGCTCTTCGCCCCCTTATCGCCCAGCCTATACTTTCACTTATCACGGTGACGCTGGGGATAGGATATTTTCTTGAAGGACTGATAACCTTTATCTGGCCGTCAAGTACCGCAGGTTACGGCGATAAGCATATTTTCCCCCGGGAAGTTATCCACATCGGGCCGGCCGTCATTTCCCAGGAATACGTCTGGGTGATTGCTATCTCTCTGGTAGTCTTTGTCCTGCTGACGCTGTTCTTCCGCTACCACCGGATGGGGATTGCCATGCGGGCTACCGCCGACGACCAGATGGCGGTACAGGCCTGTGGCATTCCGGTAACCAGGGTTTTCTCCACATCGTGGATGTTTGCCTGTGCGGTAGCCGCTATCGGGGGTATTCTCATTTCCAGCATCGGCGGCATTACTCACGGTCTGATAGAGACCGGTCTCAAGTCATTCTCGGTAGTGATACTCGGCGGGCTGGACTCTTTCATCGGCTGTATCGTCGCCGGGCCTATTATCGGACTGGCCGAGACCTTCGGCGGCGGTTATTTAACCAAGTATCTCTGGTCAGGGGTTAAAGATATCATTCCCTTCGTTATCATTATCATTGTCATGGTCATCAAGCCGTACGGCTTGTTCGGTGAAGAAAGAATCGAGAGGATATAAGCGGCATGAGTTTACCGTGCGGGATTCGCAACCAGACTTACGCCGAGGACATGGCTATCGTGCGTACCCGGACTCACTGGGTGTTGCTTATCGGCTTTCTTGTCCTCCTTTTTACCGCCCCGCTGTACTTCAGCGGCACCTGGATGAGCGTTTTCAATTTAATCGGCTGTACGCTTATCGCCGCCATCGGACTGAATATCCTGGTCGGCTATTGCGGCCAGCTTTCCATCGGGCACGCCGGCTTCATCGCCGTGGGGGCTTACACCTCGGCTATTCTGACTAATCGGCTGGAGTTGCCTTTTATAGTAGGATTAATCGGCGCGGGAATCGTATCCGGCGTAATCGGGCTTATCTTCGGCCTGCCCTCGGTAAGGGTCAAGGGATTTTACCTGGCTATCACCACGATTGCCGCCCAGTTCATCATCATCTGGGTGATTAACCACTGGGGTTATACCGGGGGATTCCTGGGCATCACGGTGCCATATGCCTCAACAGAACCTTTCGGCAACTTTATCTTCCAGAGCAGGTCGAGTCAGTTTTACCTTATTTATATCATCACCGTTCTGTGCGTTTTTTTAGCCAAGAACCTGGCCAGGACCAAGGTTGGTCGCGCCTTCATCGCCGTCCGCGATAACGACCTCGCCGCCGAGGTCATGGG
>CAYNDI010000134.1:0-1521 GCA_964395955.1 uncultured Dehalococcoidaceae bacterium | reverse complement strand
CCTTTTTTAGAAAGTTCCTTTACCATGTTCCCCGCGGGTTTTGCTACCGGCGTTACCCCGATGCTCTTCGGGCTGGTCATCGTCCTTTTCCTGATACTGGAACCGCGGGGGCTGGCCCACCGCTGGGCGCTTTTTAAGTCGGCATATCGTTTGTGGCCGTTTTCATATTAAAATAATGCGTATAAGGGGGTAAGGGGTATGTAGTGCGTAGCTGGCAACTAACAGTGAACCAATCATTAAAGGAGGTAAAAATGCCAAACAAGAGATGGATAATCGCCATGATTGTCTGCCTGGTGTTGATAATTGCCGCCATGCCCATTATCAACGCCTGCGGTGAAGGCGACAAAGAGGGCAAAACGCTGAAAGTAGGTATCACCACGCCTACCACGGGAAAAGCTGCGGAAAAAGGTGCCCCCATGGGGCACGGTAACCTCGACTGTTTTGAGTATATCAATAACGAGCTCGGTGGTGTGGAAGGCTATGAGGTCGAAGTGATCTGGCGCGATAACGGCTACGATGCCGCCAAAGTCGTCACCATCGTCAATAACTTCATGGATGAAGGCTGTCTCATGTTTACCACGTCTTCTTCAACGATGATGACCGCTTCAATGGAAGTCGCCAATCGGGCCGGTTTCCCCGGACTAGTGGCTTTCTCCTCCGCTGTCAATTACCGACCCCCGCAACATATATACGGACAGATGCCGGATTACGGCGACGATTTCCTGGTGTTTACCAAATACTATATGGAGAATGTCTGGAAGGGCAGCGGCAAGCCGAAATTCGCCATACACGCCCTGAATAACTCGACCGGCAAGGGAGCCATCGATGCTGCCCTGGCCTACGCGGACTCACTCGGTATCGAGATTTTATGGGACGGGCAGGTAGGTAAAGCCTTCGAGCATAAGACCGACTCTACTTCGGAAATGGAATCCCTGACTCGTATCAAGGCGATGAACCCCGACGTTCTGTACATCTCCAGCACGCCGGTGCCCACTGCCTTGATTGTGAAGAATGCCTACGAACTGGGAATGTATCCCGGCATCACCATCGGCTCGGGCCACGCCGGTTTTACCAAGGTTTTGGTTGATATCGCCGGGGCGGACACTGCCGAGGGTGTTTACGGCGTCTTCCCCACCGTCAACTGGGGTGATGATGTACCTGCCATGGCCAAGATGACGGAATACATCCAGAAGTACCACCCCGACGACAAGGGTAATATGGACTACATCACCACCTGGGCCCAGAGTCTTATCATTGCGGAAATCTTGAAAAATGCTGTCAAGAACGCCGGTTATGACGTGTTAGCCAAAGGCGATGCCGCAGCCTGGAAAGCCATCGAAGAACAGGGCATCCAGAAACTGAAGAACTACGACGTCGGCGGCCTGCACGGCCCGGTCAGCTATACACCCGGGGACAACCGGGTATCCAAGTCATTACGGGTATTCCAGATACAGAATGGAGAAATTGTACCTCTCACCGACTGGATTGACGCGCCGGTAGTCAAGTATGAAGACTTCGATT
>CAYNDI010000133.1:3492-6646 GCA_964395955.1 uncultured Dehalococcoidaceae bacterium | reverse complement strand
TATAAAATATGCAGGATGGGAATTTCCAGAACATTTCAAACGGTAAAGATATTCAACAATCTGTCGGTTTTCGATAATGTTAACGTCGGTTCGCTTTTCGGAGCCTCGCAAACGATATCATCGGCGGATGCTGCCAGGGAAGCCTCGGAATCGCTGGAATTTGTCGGGTTATCTGCCCTGGCGGCTACTCCTGCCAAAGACCTGACACTGGCCAACCAGAAACGTCTTGAAGTGGCCAGGGCACTGGCAACCCAGCCGGAACTATTATTGCTTGATGAGTTGATGGCCGGACTCAACCATACCGAAGTCGCCCAGGCTATGGAACTGGTGAATCAGATACAGGGCAGGGGGATTACCATTATCATGATTGAGCACGTTATGAAAGCCATAATGAACGTATGCGACCGGATTATCGTGCTCCATCACGGTAAGAAGATAGCCGAAGGCCCACCCCAGGAAATTGCCAACAGCGAAAAGGTTATTGAAATATACCTGGGAGAGCAGTCTCATGCTGGAAATTAACAATATCAACACTTTTTACGGCCAGATACAGGTGCTGTGGGATATCTGCCTGAAAATCGAAGAGGGAGAGATAATGGCCCTGATCGGTGCCAACGGCTCCGGCAAGTCTACCCTGCTTCATACCATATCCGGTTTAGTACGCCCCTCCTCAGGCACGATAACTTTCTTAGGAAACAGAATCGACGGACTTTCTCCCCACTTGATTGTTGAGCTTGGTCTTTCTCATATACCTGAAGGCAGGAAACTATTTACAGATATGTCCGTGCGTGAGAACCTGGAGATGGGTGCCTACTCCGGCCGTGCCTGGAAAAGCAGGCAGGAAACCATGGAGCAGGTTTATGAGCTCTTCCCCATATTGAAAGAAAGAGCCTCACAGCTGGCCAGGACGCTCAGCGGCGGCGAGCAGCAGATGGTAGCCATGGGGCGTGGCTTGATGTCAAGGCCGAAGCTCTGCATCATTGACGAACCTTCCAACGGTCTGGCACCCAGGCTGGTACAGGAAGTCTTTGAGAAAATCACCTCCCTGCGCGACCAGGGAATAACCATCTTGCTCATCGAACAGAATGTCCACCAGACACTCCAGATAGCCGACCGCGCCTGCGTGCTGGAAAACGGTCGCATGGTCCTGGAAGGCTGCTGCGAAGACCTCATGAAAAGCGACCATATCCGCAAAGCCTATCTGGGCCTTTAGCTTTCAGGATTAATCCTATCGGTAACAATAAGAGATTTTAAGGGGGTAATCCCCCCTTTTTCTTTTTACTCCCTTTCCCAACCGTACCGAATCGTATAGTTACAGGAAACCGCGCCGGATACCGATAGACACGCAGAATTTCACCCCCACTATTCATTTATTATATAATTATACCTGCAAATCAAAGATAGAAAGCTCAGGAGGTAAAAATGGATTTAGGTTTTAAAGGCAAGGTAGCCCTGGTTACCGGCGCCGGCAGTCAGATAGGCTTCGGAAAGTGTATCGCGCTTCTTCTGGCAAAAGAAGGCTGTGAGGCCGTAGCAGTTACCGATATCAATCTCGATGACGTCAAACTCACCGCGGAAGCCGTCAAGAAAGCAGGCTGCAAGTCCATCGGCGTTAAGGCGGATATCACCAACCAGGCCGAAGTCCAGGCTATGGTCAAGAAAGTCATCGATGAATACGGTCAAATCGATATCCTCGCCAATGTAGCCGGCGCCGTCATCGGCTACGGCCTTCTGGAGCAGCAGGATACCGAGACCTGGGACAAGAATATCCGCCTGAACCTCTATGGTACCATGCTGGTCACCCAGGCGGTTCTCCCCCAGATGAAAGAGCGGAAATACGGCGCCATCGTCAACATCGGCTCCGGCAGCACCAACATGTATAACCACGGCGTGAATATGTACGCCCTCTCCAAGACCGCCGTAGACCTGTTCACCAAGCAGCTTGCCTGGACCGAGGTGAAGAACGGCATCCGCGTTAACTGCGTAGCCCCCGGCCCCTCCCCGACCAATTTCATCAAGGCCCCGGATAAAGACGCTGTCATGGAAATGCAGCTTAAGACGGTGCCCATGGGTAAAGTGACCACACCGGAAGACATCGCCAACGCTACTCTCTTCTTTGCCTCGGAAATTTCCGGCGATATTACCGGGCAGGTACTTCATGTTTCCGGCGGCGCGGTGATGTAACCGTTTATCAAGCCGTCCGTCTAACAAAATTGTTGGAAGAATGTGATGTTATTTTTACGGCAATAAACTCAGTCAGGGTCGGCGGCGGTACGACTAAGTAGTAGATAAGTCATATGACTATAGTCATGGAGAACAGGTTTTCCCGGATGTCTTGACAACTGTCGGGCAATGTAGTTAAAATGGGACAGAAGCTCATGACACAACCTGAATTCGCTTCGGGAGGTGGATAGTGAGGCTTCACGAGTTATTCGGAGTCTGGCAGGTGGACTGTTGATGCCCTACCATGAGTAGGGCAAATAGAAAACGAAATCGACTCGTTAATTTATCTGGATGTCAGTCTGCAAAGCAGACGCCCAGGATGGTGGTAATCACCGAAAGTGAGTCGGCTTCGTATCCAGTGGAGTTTTTTGTAGTGGGGGTTGCTCAAGAAGTGACCTCCACTGCTTTTCAGGAGACCGCCAGACGCCTACTTTACTTCAGCCGCTTCTGACCTGAGTCCTGTCTTGGTCAGGAGTTCACTATAGTATTCGGCAATATCTTCGTCGTATATCTTGCTCTCAGCCTTTTCAAACGGCATAATAAGAGCATCCCGGTATATTTTCTCAATATCGGGAATAAGATTCGCTAATCCCAGAGAGCCATTGTCCGAGAGGTCTTCCGGGTCGCCCGTATCGGCCAGCGCGGGGAATACCATCCTGGCACCGAACATAAGCAATCCGCAGACAACGATGCCACCTATAAAGCCGATTAGTATTTTCATCGCGGGCATCTCCTGACTTTTCAACCCGGCAATAGTCTTATACATCTTAATTCTGACACACGACCATAAATGTCGGCATAAAGTACATAAATATTACATAAAAGTAGGGTTAATATTATATAAAGAATTATCCGAACATACTGAATCGGGCAATAGCCTGTTTTTGTTTGTTAACGGTTGTTTGTCATACTCACCCCCTTTGTCCCCCTC
>CAYNDI010000133.1:0-3392 GCA_964395955.1 uncultured Dehalococcoidaceae bacterium | reverse complement strand
GCCTGTTTTTGTTTGTTAACGGTTGTTTGTCATACTCACCCCCTTTGTCCCCCTCCTTTAGAAAAGGAGGGGGAGGTACAACTATGGGATAAGCCGTGGATGGCACGAGGGCGGCTTGGGTGGGAAAAGATATCAATGATAAAGGGGTAAAGAAAGTACCCGCCAGACAAAACGTAGTATTGCCGGCGAACTGTCCCTCGGCTTGACAGCCTGCCGGAAGCACACCTAAAATAGCGGCAGCAGCGTTTACGACTTTATAATCCCCAACCGGCTATCCCTAGAGGAGGCAGCATGAGTCAGAAAATCCGTATATTACCGGCCATTCTTACCGAAGACCCCACAGCCCTGAAAAACATGGTGGCCCGTACCGAAGCCTTCACCAGCCATGCCCAGTTCGATATTATGGACGGAAAGTTCGTACCTTCAAAAAGCGTATCCTGCGAGGAAATAGCCGCGCTGAAAACGAAGCTTAACTGGGAAGCGCACCTCATGGTGCTCCACCCGGAAGACTGCCTGGAGGACTTCCAGAGAGCCGGGGCACAGAGGATAGTCTTCCATTACGAAGCCACCTCCGTCCCTGGAGAAATCATAAAAAAAATCAAGAAACTGGGCATGGAGGCGGGACTGGCCGTCAATCCGGAAACGCCCAATAGCGCCATCAAGCCCCTGGTTGATAGGCTGGACAGCGTTCTCTACCTCTCGGTCAACCCGGGCTTTTACGGCGCCAAATTCATACCGGAAGTCCTCGATAAGATAATTGCTTTCCGCCGGGTCTATCCCGATATCGAGATAGGCATAGACGGCGGCGTCAAGGAAAATAACATCGTCGAGATAGCCCGCACCGGCGTCAACGTTATCTGCGTCGGCAGCGCTATCTTCAATCAGCCGGACCTCGCCGCAAGCTATCGCCGGCTCACGGCGCTGGTCGAGGAAGCTATTTAGCCTCACGACCATCAAGTCCGATATTGCCGAGGAGGAAAATGTTTAAAGTTAAAGCTACGGTAACCGGTTACGGTAAGGACGAGAACAAAGGCCCCTGCCACATGCGCTACAGGATAGGCGACGTAATCACTTTCGACGGCGAGACGGTTGCCGGAAGGGTCTGCCCCAACATGCTGCCGCAGCTGAGTCAGGCAATCCATGCCCTTTTTGCATCCGGCGGCAGGCACAAGGAGGGGGAAATCCCCGGTAGCTATTACCCCTTCTGGCATTCTCCCCAGAGCGTATATGACCCCGCCTATAAAAAATATGATGGGGTCGGATTCCGGCCTACCCTGGAAAGGCCGGATGAAGGTTATAAGTTCATCCCTGATGAAACACTGTTTGATAATCCCCCGGGAGGTAAGTTCATCATCGGCAAAGGCACGGAAAAAAAGGATATCGCACTGCAGTGCGGGGACAGTCATACCTTCGTTCAGTTCAAGGTAGAAGCCTTTGACATAGCCGACCGGGGCGATTCCCTCCCCTATTACCGCCGGGCGATGACGATACTGAATAAAATTTCTAAGAAGCCGGGCATTGCCATGGATAATATAATAAACGAGTTCACCGGAGACGAGAGGGACAATATCTACCCGTCGTTAGGACAGAGAATCGTGGCGGTACTTGTCGGGGAACTGGAGGTCCTGGGCTACGTCATTGTCAAAGCCAATAAGGTGACCGTCACTGAAAAAGGTAAAAAGAAACTGGAATATTTCAGGGAGAGTCTGACCGCAGAAGAGCGGGAAGCATTAAAACTATAAACCGGTGGTTTTACGTGATGACAGCTACTCTTTTTCCGGAATATCCTCGCTGCTCCAGTTCTGCATGAATTCCTTCAGGCGCTGCGCCAGTCTGGGACTGGTGCGAAGACGCTCAATGAAAACGGGGCACCCCTCCAGTAATGAGTTCTGAGCCGCGGTCGCCATACTGGAAAGCAGGTTTTGCATGCTGCTGTCCATCTGCTGGGGAATATTCATCCCCGGCGCCGATTGTTCCATCTGCCGGCGGATATCCTCGGCGGTAAATTTCATCGGCATAACGCAGCTTTTATACCAGGGACACTCCTTGCACTGGACAATCCCGTAAGCTTCATTCAGGATATCATCCATTACTATCCCCCTTATGACTCACCATTCGCCAGTATATCCATGATTAAACGGTCGATATCGGACTTCCTGGCAAAAGCCCCGACCTTTATATTCCGTATTATACCATCTTTATCAATTAAATATGTCGTCGGAATATAACGGGCGTTATACTGCGTTCCTACCTCATTTTTCGTGTCCAGAAGCACCGTAAAGGAAAGGCCGTTTTTATCCATGAACTCCTGTACCGCCGCCGTGGATTCTCCGAGATTCACTGCCAGAATTACCAGCCCCCGTTCCGTCCACTCTG
This sequence comes from uncultured Dehalococcoidaceae bacterium, assembly GCA_964395955.1. Classification (GTDB taxonomy): domain Bacteria; phylum Chloroflexota; class Dehalococcoidia; order Dehalococcoidales; family RBG-16-60-22; genus CAYVPT01. The sequence continues at coordinate 1,016 of CAYNDI010000133.1, read as the reverse complement.
TGTCTTCAAATACTTCCTGGATAAACGGCATTTCGCCCCGGCAGGGCCCGCACCAGGTCGCCCATAAGTTAAGCAGCACCGGCTTACCGCGAAAATCGCCAAGCGAAACCGTCTGCCCGTCCAGATTCTGGAGGGTAAAATCCGGTGCAATATCGCCGTCTCCCGAGACCGGCCCGGCAACAGTACCATCTGAACAACCGGCCATGGTCAGCATAGTCGCCAGTATCATCACCACTGATAGTATTTGTCTTACTTTCAACACATCACCTCCCTGAATTATTTACGCCGCCAGCGAGTAAATCCAGCCCAGGTTACCCGTCAGGATAAGGACGCCCACGACGATAAGCAAGAGACCGCTGATGATATGAATAATGCCCGAATACCGATTAATCCGTTTTAATAACGGCAGGACGGAATCGAAAGCCGCCCCGACAATGAGGAAAGGTAGACCCAGTCCCAGGGAATAGATAGCCAGCAGGTAGGCTCCCTGCCAGGCCGTTGCCCGGGCTGATGCCAGCGTCAGAATACTGCCCAGTATCGGCCCGACACAGGCCGTCCAGCTAATGGAAAAGACCGCCCCGATGATACCGGAGCGTAAATAACCGCCGGTTTTTCCCAGTGACGGTGCCAGGCGTCTCTCAAAGTTCAACCACGGCACTTTCGCAGCCAGTATTATAAACAGTCCGAAAGCTATCAAGATACTGCCGGCCACCTTACTCAGCAGTTCGTAATCCGGATTAACGGCATAGCCGGTCAGGCCCGCCAGCGCCCCCAGCAGGATAAACACAATCGAAAAACCAATCACAAAGCTCAGGGAGTGGAGAAACACCGACAGGCGGCCCCCTTTGCTATCGAATATCTCCGGCCCGTAAAGACTGGCCAGGTATACCGGCACCATCGGCAGTACGCACGGCGAGAGAAAAGAGAGCAATCCGCCGCTGAAGGCAACGATAAGCGTTACGTTTTCATCCACTGGTTATATTCTATAATGTATCAACTTTACTTGCCACCAACAG
>CAYNDI010000132.1:0-6708 GCA_964395955.1 uncultured Dehalococcoidaceae bacterium | reverse complement strand
AAAAGGGTACAGCGCCGGGGATATCATTAAAAAGGTCTCGCAGGTGACCGGCGGCGGCGGCGGCGGCAAAGCCGGCTTCGCTCAGGCGGGCGGCAAGGATAAAAACAAGCTGGATGAAGCCCTGCGCCTGGTCAAAGGCCTGATATGACGGGGAGGTTGACATAACACGTAGCCTGGGACTCGATATCGGGGATAGCCGCATCGGTCTGGCCCTCGGCGATCCTCTGGGTATACTGGCAACCCCGCTTGCTATCATCAATAGAGTTGACGACCAGTCGGCTATCGAAAAAATCCTGGATATTATCCGTACAAATGAGGTCGGACTGGTAGTTGCCGGACTACCGCTGAATATGGACGGCAGCCAGGGGATACAGGCCGATAAGACCAGAGCCTTCATTGATAAATTAAGCCTTAATATCGAGGTCCCCGTAAAATATCGGGACGAGCGTCTCTCCACGGTATCCGCCCGCGAGCTGATGCAGATAACCGGAAAGAAAAGTCGTGAGACCCGGTACGATGCCGCGGCGGCAGCCGTCATCCTTCAAAGCTATCTGGATGACGTCGCCGGACGCCGCCCCGATGAAACGATATCCCCGCCACCCCCCTCGTAGGTTATCTTTTCCCACCCGGGCCGCCCTCGCGCCATCAGCGGCTTATACCGAATTATTAAAATCCTCCCCACCTTCTATGAACCTAAGAACTTTTAACTGATAACTGTCAACTATTAACTAACATCCGTGCTGACTTTATTGACAAGCCTTTCACCCCGCTAGTATTATTTAATTGTAACTATGCCTTTTGTAAGCCCGGATTAGAGGTGAGACAGGAAAAACTTATGGCAGTAAAACGTGATTATTATGAGGTGCTCGGTATTCCGCGTAATGCCTCACCCGAGGATATTAAGAAAGCCTTCCGCAAGCTGGCTTTTCAGTACCACCCCGACCGCAATCGGGATGACGGCGCCTCGGAAAGGTTCAAAGAAGTCAACGAAGCTTATGAAGTCCTTTCGGATACGGATAAGCGCGCCGCTTATGACCGTTTCGGTCACGCAGGCGCCGAGGACCTCTTCGGGCGGGGCTTCGAGGGATTTGATTTCGGGGGCTTCGGTGATATTTTTGAGGCTTTTTTCGGCGGCACGAGGACGTCTACTCGCCAGACGTCACGGCGGGGCGATGACCTGCGTTATAATGTATTCCTGACCTTTGAAGAAGCGGCTCTGGGCTGTGAAAAAGAGATAGATATCACCCGGACCGAACTCTGCTCCACCTGTCACGGCACGCGTTCCCAGCCGGGTAGTCAGCCCACCCGCTGTAACGTTTGCGAAGGCACCGGTCAGGTACGCCGTGTGCAGCGCAGCCTCTTCGGTCAGTTTATCAATACCTCGGTGTGCAATCAATGTCACGGCGAAGGCAAGATAATCAACGACCCCTGCCACGATTGCCGGGGTTCCGGTATCCAGAAACACAAGCGAAGTATATCGGTTAGAGTACCCGCCGGTATTGATAATGGCAATGGTATCCGGCTTACCGGCGAGGGCGATGCCGGATTCCGGGGTGGCTCGCCGGGCAATTTATACGTCGTCGTCTCGGTCAAGAAGCACTCCTTCTTCACCCGCGAGGGTGATAACGTCATTTATGAACTGCCGGTCAACTTTGCCCAGGCGGCTCTCGGTACCGAAGTGGTGGTGCCTACCCTGCACGGTGATAATAAACTGAAAATACCCTCGGGCAGCCAGGCCGGCCGGGTCTTCCGATTGAAGGACTGGGGTATACCCCGTTTACGCGGGAGGGGGAACGGCGACCAGCTGGTAGTGCTGCGGGTGGTGACCCCCGAATCGCTCTCCAGAGAGCAGCGTAAGCTGTTCGAAGAGCTGGGGAAGAGCCTGGATTCTAAATAAAGCTTGAGAAACGACTCTTAAGTGGTATTGTTTGTGGTGCGTTTCTGGTGACGGAACACCGAGAACAGGCGCCAGCGCCGTCCGGATAATTCGTGTTTAACATTGCCCCCCATGAGTTCCACCGCCGCCTGATTGGGGTCGCTATTTTCGTAGAGTACCTGGTAAATCTTCTCCGTAATCGGCATTTCCAGTCCGAGTTGCTGGGCTAAATCGTGAGCCGCGAGGGTGGTGTTGACGCCCTCCGCCACCTGGTTCATTGTTTCCAGTATTTCCTCCAGAGACCTTCCCTTGGCCAGTTCCACCCCTACGTAATGATTCCGGCTCAGCGGGCTGGCGCAGGTTGCAATAACGTCACCCAGTCCGGCCAGTCCCGAGAAGGTGATTGGATTCGCCCCCAGCGCCATACCGAGGGCGGTTATCTCGGTCAGGCCGCGCGTCATGAAAGCCGCTTTGGCATTGTCTCCGTAGCCGAGTCCGTCGGCGATGCCGGCACCGAGTGCCAGTATGTTCTTTAAGGCTCCCCCCAGTTCCACCCCGATTATGTCGGTATGGGTATAAACACAGAAATTGGGGCAGGTAATTATTCGTTGTGCTCTATTGGCGGTGTTCCTGTCTTCGGAGGCCACTACCGCCGCTGCCGGGCGCTCATTGATAATTTCCCGCGAAAGCTGGGGACCGGAAAGGGAGCAGATATTAACATGAAAACGCGGATTTATTTCCTCGGCGATTACCTCGGACATACGCTTGTTGCTGCCTAACTCCAGGCCTTTGGAAGCGCTGATGATGATGGTCGATTTGGTGAGATAGTTGGCCACGCGGGATATATTCTGGCGCATCGACTCGGAAGGGACCGCCAGAATTACGGCGCTGACACCATCGAGTGCTTCATCAATCTGATGCGTAATCGTGATTTCTTCGGGGATAATAACATCGGGAAGACGGTCCAATCCCTTTTCCCTGATTTTATTGGCTTCCCGTTGTGTACGTGCCCATAATATAACTCTGGCGCCTTTGCCGCAAAGAAGTATACCGAGGGTTGTGCCCCAGCTGGTCGTGCCGATAATAGCGATTTTCTGCATGTTTTCTTGCCTGTACTTGTTGAAATCGGTAAAGTATGCTATTTGGGATTGTGGGAGGGAGTTGATGTTTCAACTTCTATTTTCTCCCCTAGCTTGCGTTCGGTGCCGTTGTAAAGACGGAGGATATTATCGCGATGCATCACGTAGATGAATATCGCGCCTATCATGGCAAACACGACAAATTCATAGGGCGGATAAGGACGTATAAAGTTGATTCTCAGGACATTAAAGGACATTAACATGATAAAGGCAGTGACGGCCCCGATAATGGAGCCGAGGGACATGTATTTGGTTCTGAATCCGATGCCGACGATGAATAATGCGCCGACTACCCCCGCCGGCCAGTAGAGGGCCAGCAAAGTTCCGATAAATGTAGCTACGCCGCGCCCTCCTTTGAATTTAAGAAAGACCGACCAGTTGTGCCCTACGATGGCGAACAATGCTGCCAGCGCCTGGGCGGTTTCTCTCCAGGGAACACCGCCGATAGAAACAGAATAACTCGTGTTGAATATCACCCAGGCCAGCGTTACCGCCACGGCTCCTTTGCCGATATCGAGAATAAGGGCCAAAGCGGCGGCTTTTTTCCCCGCGGTCCGCAGAACGTTGGTCGTGCCTGTCTTGCCACTGCCGACCTCTCTGATATCTGTCTGGGCAAAGAAATGACCTATCATCACCCCGAACGGAATCGAGCCGATAAGGTAGGCCATTAATACTACCGCTATGGCCAGGGCAACTATCATGATTCGCCCCTTGTTTTAAAAATCAAACGCAGCGGAGTGCCGTCAAATCCAAAAGCCTGGCGTAATTTATTCTCCAGGTAGCGCTGGTAAGAAAAGTGGATTAATTTGGCATTATTGGTGAAGAGGATAAAAGTAGGGGGGTTGACTTCCGCCTGAGTGGTATAAAAGATTTTCAGTTGCTGGCCCCTTTTTCTGGGGCGGGTATGAGAGACTATCGCCTCCTGTATTACGTTGTTTACCGCAGCTGTGGAGGGCCTTTTCAATCTTTCGCCGTAAATCTGGCTGACCTGTGGCATTATTTTCTCCACTCCCTCTCCCGATTTAGCCGAAGTATATAATATTGGGGCGTAAGAGGCAAATTTGAACTCGTTTTTAATGTATTTATCCCATCCGGCAATATCTTCATTTTCAATAAGGTCCCACTTATTTACGATGATCATCATCCCCTTGAAAGCCTGCTGTATGTATCCGGCGATATGCGTATCCTGACTCGTCACTGCTTCTGTCGCGTCCAGGACGAGCAGGACGACATCCGCCCGGTCGATAGCCCGGTGCGTCCGGATGACGCTGTAACGTTCTATCCCGGCTTTCACCCGTCCCCGCCGTCTGACTCCGGCCGTATCAATAAGTAGCACACTCTGTCCGTTAAAGTCAAACAGGGTATCTACGGAATCGCGGGTGGTACCCGGTGTTTCGTCAACAATGGCGCGGCTTTCACCGGCCAGGGCGTTTAAAAGCATGGATTTACCGACATTGGGTCGGCCGACTATCGACACTTTGATGGCTTCCGTAACGGGCTCGGCTGGTGGTAGGGGCGGTAACAGGAGAACAATCCTGTCCAGTAGATCGGCAATCCCCCGGCCGTGATAGGCGCTGATGGCTGCGGGTTCCCCCAGACCGAGTTCGAAAAACTCCAGCACTTCGGTTTCCAGTCGGTCGTTGTCGGCCTTGTTAGCCGCCAGTATTATGGGTTTATTAACCTTGCGGAGCATGTCGGCTACCTCAAAATCTGACGGTGTTACCCCATCGGTGACATCCACCAGGTCGATAATCACATGGGCCTCTTTAATGGCTGTCTCTATCTGTGTTTTTATGCCCCGGCCGATAGCGGAATCCGGTTTTATCTCCAGACCGCCGGTATCCACCAGCGTGAATTCGGCGCCGCCCCAGCTGACATCGGCCAGATTGCGGTCGCGGGTAGTCCCCGGCAGGTCCTCGGTAATGGCCTGCAGTTTCCCCACCACCCGGTTGAGCAGCGTGGACTTACCGGCATTGGGTCTGCCGACGATAGCAACAATGGGTTTGGTCATGGTTTAATATTTGTCTTCTTACTTATTTTTTTATGTAGCAGTGACTTGGTATCTATATCCCGGACCCGCCGTCAACAATCAGGTTGATTCCGGTTGTCATCGAGGCTTCGTCGGAGGCCAGATACAGAGCGGCGTAGGCTATTTCCTCCGGTTTTACCAGACGTTGCCCCAGGGGTATGCGTTTTACCATCTCCTTAAGATTTTCCGTCAGGGGACCGCCTTCCGGACGTCCGGAAAATATGCCCGTATCGGTCAGCGATGGGCTGATGCAGTTCACGCGAATCTTGTCCGGTGCCAGCTCAACGGCGAGTACCTTGGTCAGAGCGATAACGGCGCTCTTGGCACTTATATAGCCGCACATCCCCGATGAAGGGTGGTTCACGGAGTTGGAGGCGGTATTAAGAATCACGCCTCCGCCGGTCTTTCTCATCTCTGGAGCCGCGTATTTCGCTGACAGGAAGATACTCTTGACATCCACGGCATAAATATAGTCCCAGGTGGCTTCCTCCATAACCTCACAGGTACCTGCTGACAATATACCGGCGTTATTATAAAATATGTCAATCCTGCCGTATTTTTCCCTGGTTGCCTTGACCAGTCGTTCTATTTCCGGGGCTCTGGAGACATCGGTACGGACGAAAATGGCATCGCCGCCTTCACTCTTGATGGCGTCTACTGTCTTTTCCCCGCCGGCGTCATTAATGTCGGCGATGACCAGCCTGGCGCCCTCTCTGGCGAAGAGGCATGCCGAGGCCCTGCCTATCCCGGAACCGGCTCCGGTTATTACAGCTACTTTTTTATCCAGTCGCATTTTTACCTTTGTTCCCCGATGATGGGTGAAATGCGCCGGTTTTTTGTGGCTTCTGGATTCGGCTTGGCCGGGCTTGCCTTTTCCAGCGGCAACTCGCGGGCCAGTTTGATGCTCGGGGCCTCTATCTGTATACGGGCGATGTTTTTCAGTTCGGTTAATGCATCCCGGAAATTCTGTACGAATACGTTGTACTCCACCGTGAATTTATTGTACTGGGCTATCAGGTCGGAGGGCATGACGAATTTCCCGGCGATTTCGTAGAATTGCTCGATGAATTCATAGTAGTGGTTATTGATTGCCCAGAGCTCGTTGAGGTGGGCGTGCAGGAAAACCGTGTATCTCCGACTTCTCAGGTCGTTTTCTGTCCGGTTGGCAAAGCTGTCCGACCAGGTATCGAAAATCCTTTTCGACGTATCGCAGGCCCGGGCCCATTCCCACACCTGCTGGTTCTCAACGCTGAAAACGCCATCGATAATCGGAAATATGGAGAGCGATGAGTTGCCCATGAAGCGCCGGTTGAAATGGGAAGCCAGCTGCGTCAGCCTGACTGATTGCGCCTCCAGCTTGCTGTTCCGGGCGTTGACGATAAGAGCGATAAGTCCGATAAACAGAAGGACTACCAGGACCGGGATGACTATATTAATCGATAGTTCGTAGATAAGGCTGACGACGGCCAGGGCGGTTATTAATACGGGATACCAGCCGCGGTTGATGATGGTTCTCAGCATGTCAACTCCTCGGTTAACGGTAGTCGGGCAGCGATATTTCCAGGCCGCCCAGTATTTCCAGCAGCAGCGCCTTTAAGAAGTGCATCTTGTTCTCCGATTGTTCAAAGACCACCGAGGCTTCTCCGTCCATAACGTCGTCGGTT
>CAYNDI010000131.1:0-6766 GCA_964395955.1 uncultured Dehalococcoidaceae bacterium | reverse complement strand
CTGAACCAGATATTCTACGGCGTCCCGGTCGCCTGTTTTCCCCATGGCAATAATGGCGGAAGCCCTGACTTTGATATCTTCGTCTTTGAGTCTATCCGTCTGAGTTTCCGACGCCATAAAAATATCCCCCGTGATGAGTGTTTCCTTGACACGAAATCATATACTGTATATTATAATAAATCATGACTAATTGGCAAAACAATCCCAAAATACGGGATTATCAATCAAAAAAAGGCCAGGACTCCTATACCAACACCTCCCTGTTACGCGCCACCAACATCCTCTACTGTCTCAGCAACGGTATCAATACCAACAACGAAATAGCCAAGTACTGTAAATACAGCACCTCCACCGTACACAGGCTTCTCAACGTAATGAAGAATCTGTACTGGATAGTCCAGGACCGTATCAACCATAAATACTACCTGGGCCCGGTAGTCAATAACCTGTTGTCAAATCAGGCCGATGCCCACCGGTACCTGCTTATCAATGCTTTACAGGAAATGGTGCGTCTATCTCAATTCAGCAGAGAGACTATTAACCTTTCTGTCCTTGTCCAGCTTCGTTCTGTCCTGCTGCATTTTATTCCCAGCGAACAGGAGCTTAAAATCGTAGAAGTAGACTCAGGACAGGGTATGCAGTTCGGCGTCGGAGCTAACGCCAAAGTCCTCCTGTCGCAACTGTCTGAAAATGAAATAAGGGAAGTCCTGAATAAGGTCGATTTATTCGAATTTACTGGGAAAAGTACCGTAGACAGGAAATCATTATTGGCTCAATTAATAGATATAAAACGCAAGGGATACGGTATAAGTTATGGCGAGAGGATTGTCGGGGCTATGTGCATATCTGCGGCCGTAAAAAATTACTCGCATCCCGTGGCTTTAAGTGTCCTGGGACCCGAAAGCCGACTTAAACCGAGAGCCGGGGAGATAACGGAGGAATTGCTGGCCAGCGCCAGCCGTATTTCTAAAAGTATAATCAATACACTGTGAGGCGGTTTGTATTTAATAGACGGGTGAATTATCCTTAAAGAGCGAAACACTGCCGGGTCATTCCCGGTGGCGAAAGGAGAAGGAGTAATGAGTCAAATACCCGCGGAAACCGATGTTGTCGTTATAGGTTCCGGCGTTTCAGGTCTGGCGGCGGCACTGACCCTCGCGGAGGGAGGCGCTAAAGTCGTTGTTTTTGAAAAAGAACGTTCTCTCGGAGGCACCTCCAACTTTTACCACGGTACTTTCGCCGTGGAAAGCGATATGCAGCGGGAGAGATACATTACGTACACTCGCGACCAGGCCTTTAAAAATATCATGGAATACAGCCACTGGCGGGCCAATCCGCGTCTGGTAAGAGTTATCGTCGACGAGTCCGCCGCCACTATTTCCTGGCTCCGGCAGGCGGGGGTCGAATTCACCGAAGCCACCATTAATATCCCTGACGCCCCCCGGACTTATCACCTTATCAAGGGCAGGGGAGAGGCTGTCGTTAAAGCACTGACCACCAGAGCCAGGAGTCTGGGGGCCACTATTCTCCCGGCAACACCGGTAAAGCAGATAATTAAGGCCGGTGAACGTATTACCGGCGTTATCGTGGAAGGGGACGATGAAGATGTACAGGTAGCGGCTAAAGCGGTCATCATCGCCAGCGGGGGGTATGCGAACAATAAAGAATGGATTAAGAAATATTCGGGGTTCGACCTGGATGTAAACCTGATTCCCATGGGCAATGTCGATAAGACGGGTGACGGCATACGTATGGCTTTCGAGGTCGGCGCCGCCGAAGAAGGGCTGGGCCTCCTGGAACTGGTACGTTCCGGCCCGATAGCTCCGGAATTAGCTATGGGCATGCATCTTGAAAGTCCTGTGGTACAGCCTGACCTCTGGGTGAATAATAAGGGAGAGCGGTTCTGCGATGAAAGCGTCACGTTCGACGACGCCGCCGTGGGTAACGCTAATGCCCGTCAGATGGGCGAATATACCTACAGTATATTCGATACTTCCATAAAACAACACCTGATAGAGCATGGCATCGATAAAGCAATGATTATGGATTTCCCCCCGGGTTCGCGGACCACCGAACTGGACCGTGAACTGGAAATGATGCGCAACAATAAGAGCACGGAGGTCTTTGAAGCGGACTCGATAGAGGAACTGGCTGATAAAATGGGGGTAGACCCGCAGATATTTAAAGACACCGTCGAAGAATATAACAGTTACTGCGAGAAAGGTCATGACGAACTCTTCGCCAAAGACCCCAGATATCTCCGGCCGATTAAGGGTCCCAAATTCTACGCTGCCAAGGCGCGCACCATCTTCCTGGGAACGCTCGGAGGTATAAAGATAAACCACAATATGGAAGTTGTTGATAAAAAGGGCAACGTTATTGCCGGACTTTATGCCGGGGGATATGACGCGGGTGGTATGTACGGGGACAGTTACAGTATCAGAAATTCTTCGGGTCTTTCCTCGAGCTTTGCCACCAACTCCGGCAGGATTGCCGGTAGAAATGCCTTGAAGTTCATCGGTAAATAATCTCGTTGATGAAATATATGGATTAGAAGGAGTGAAATATGACCAGAGGTTACATGGGGAAAATCTTGTACGTGGACCTTTCCACAGGGGAGATCGTTGAGGAGACACCCGATGAAAGCCTTTATAAGGATTATATCGGGGGCTATGGCCTGGGTGCCCGGATTCTGTACAGCCGCCAGAAGGGTGGTGTAGACCCCCTCGGACCGGAAAATACCCTGGGTTTCATGACCGGCCCGCTTACCGGTACCGGCGCTACTTTCGCCGGTCGATACGGAATTGTGGGTAAGTCACCGCTCACCGGCGGGTGGGGAGATGCCAATTCGGGAGGTCATTTCGGGCCTTTCCTCAAGTGGTCGGGATATGACGCCGTTTTCTTCACCGGTATATCGGAAAAACCGGTCTATCTCTTTCTGGATAACGGTAAAGCCGAACTCAGAGACGCCGGCCATTTATGGGGAAAGGACTGCTTTGTCACCGAGGACACTCTAAACACCGAACTTGGAGGAGAGGTAGAGAGTTCCTGCATCGGCCCGTCCGGGGAAAAACTCGCCCTCATTTCCTGCATCGTCACCCGGAGAGGAGCCGTGGCCGGGCGCTCCGGTCTGGGGGCGGTGATGGGCTCTAAAAAGCTGAAAGCGATAGCCGCCAGAGGCAAACCGGAAGTGGCCGTATTTGATTCCGATAAAGTAGATAAGTTGCGTAAAGCACACATTGCCGCGATGAGTAAATGGCAGGGAATGGAATCTCTGGAAAGTTTTCACAAGTATGGCACCTCCAGCGTTGCCGAAGGCTTTGCCCACAGCGGCAATACTCCGGTCAAGAACTGGGGCGGCGTGGGCGTAATCGATATACCCGATAGCTCCGGCCTCAGCGGTGACGCGGCCATAGCCAACATGGACCGGAGGACGGGCTGCTGGCACTGCCCGATAGGCTGTGAAGGCAGGCTGAAAGCGGGACAGGGCGAATACAAATACCCGGCCGGAACCCGCCGCATCGAATACGAGACGCAGGCCTCCTTCGGGACGATGTGCTGTAACAGCAATACGGAATCGCTGAACATGATAAATCACTTATGCAACAGCTACGGGCTGGATACAATATCGGGCGGTACTACCATGGCCTTTGCCATCGAGTGCTACGAAAACGGAATAATTACTAAAGCCGATACCGACGGCATCGAGCTTACCTGGGGTAATCACCGGGCTATCGTCGCCATGACCGAAAAGATGGTCAAGAGAGAAGGCTTCGGCGATGTATTAGCTGATGGCGTCAAGAAGGCCGCGGAGAAAATCGGCAAAGGAGCCGAGGAATACGCCGTACACATCGGTGGGCAGGAACTCGGTATGCACGACCCCAAGTTTTACAACTTCCCGGATAATACCGCCGCGGCGCGCTACCAGATGGATGCCACTCCGGGCCGCCATACCCAGATGAATTTCGGACCCGGCGCCTTCACCTTCCAGCTTGTCAACGCCACCGGCTGGTGCATGTTCAGCGACCTCGTCGGGGGGAATACCCTGAAACATATCACGGAATTCATGAGCGCCGTGACCGGCTGGGAACGCTCCGAGGACGAGATGCTGAAAGCCGGCGAGAGGATATACAATATGCGGCATGTCTTTAACCTGCGTGAAGGCATCAATCCAATCCAGTATAAGGTTCACCCCAGAATAATCGGTCGGCCTCCCCAGAAAGAGGGCCCGCTGGCCGGCGCCTCGGCGGATATTGAACCGCAGGTCTACTGGGGACTCGGCGCACTGGACTGGAACCGGAGAACCGCTATACCCAGCCGGAAGAAGCTGCTGGAACTGGGACTGGACGATGTAGCGGAGGAACTCTGTCCGCCGCAGGAGGGTCCCGGACCGGGACACTAAAACCGGCCAATCTCTACCGGAGAACCCGGAGAAATCAAGCCCGGGCTAATCCCGTACCTGACGGAAGTGAAATGAGGAGGGCAAGATGAGTTCGAGAATGGACAGTTCCAGGGACAAAGATACCGCGGTTGCTAAAATGGGTAGAAATACGGAAATCAAGGAAATCCTCTATTTTAAAAAACCGGCGGGCAGGTCCAATACCAACAAGATGCTGGAGTTTATCACCCCGAAGATAGAATCTCTTAACCTGCGTCACGTGATGATAGCCTGGTCCAGCGGCTACACGCTGGAGAAATTCCTGGAATCCACCAGAAGTCTCAAGCTCAAGCTCGATATTACTACAGTCACCAATCCCAAAGGAGGCACTATCGGCGGCATGCATGTGTCTATCGACGATGAGACTCGCGAGAAACTCGAGGCGAAAGGCATCAAGGTCTGCTATCTCAATGATGACCTCCGACTCGGCGAACCCATGTCCCCGTCCCCCCAGCAGAAAGCCATGAGAGACATGCTGCTACCCTGGATGCCGGCGCATATCGACCCCCTGAGTATGGATGTCGGGTGGGACACGGCGTTGCTGCTGATAATCAGCCAGGGCTTTCGCGTATGTGTGGGCTGTCTGGCACTGGCTGCCAAACACGGCCTTATCCCTGAAGGGGAGAGGGTGCTGTGTCTGGCCGGCTCGGCGACGGCCTGCGTAATGATTGCCAGCGCATCACCACGTTACTGCTACGTCGAAGAAATGCTCAGCTACGAACGGAATTCTGACTGGCCATTGATGAACCAGACAAGATTGAAAAGGGCGTTTGCCATCACAAAATAGCGTATTTTATAAACTCACGGAGGCAATAATGGCGGGACTCAGAGTCAGGAACAAGCGTATCGATGATGACCTTTTGATGAAAAAGAGGCGCGAGGAGCTGGACAGGTGGCCGACCGGCAAGGAAGTGGATTTTGATGAGGCGGTGGCCTACCAGAAAAGCCTGCCGGACAGTAAAATCTGGTGGAAGGTGATGGTCAAGCTGCAGGAAGAAGGCAGAATGAGCGTCTTCCCCCGCGCCGGAACGCCGGTACTTAAAGATATGATTGAGCTCTGCCAGGGATTGAGAGATTCAGGCGTGGTCCTTATCCCGGTAACCACCGACAGCTATACCCGGCTGGGACAGTTTGAAAAGGTCGAGGAAATCCTTAAAGAGTGCGAGAGGACCGGCAAATCCCTCCTGAACGGGTACCCCATCATTAACCAGGGCGTTAAAAAGACACGGAAACTCGTTGAAAGCGTTGACGCGGCTTTCAGTCCCCGGGGGGCCGGCGGGGAAATCGCCATCGCCTCGGGTCTGACGACCTGGAACGCGGGCATGGGCTTCCTTGGGTTCGGCAGCTACTCGAAGAACATGACGATAAGTGAGCTCGCCGAAAGAAGCCAGAACGGCATGAGGATTGTCGGCTGGTACGCCGATAGGGGAGTGATACTCTGCACGGACCTCCATGGGTGGCTGCCCAGCGCTCCGTTCCCGTTAAGTGTCTGTCTCGTTTGCGAGATTATCGAGGCGGTTACGGCGGCGGAGCAGGGTCAGAAAGCGATGTATCCCCTGGTATACTGCATGGGGAATCTGGCCCAGGATTTAGCCAGTATCCGGCTGGCCCCCCGGCTTCTCCGGGAGTATCTGGACAAGTTCGGTTACCAGGACACCATGATTACCGGCACGTGCCCTTCCCAGATACCTTTATTCCCGGTCGCCATGGATATGGGCGGAGCCTTCGCCTATCTTACCTATATCTGCATGGTGGCGTCGCTTTCCGGGAGCAATGCCGTCGACCTCAGGAGTATCGACGAAGGTGCCGGCATTCCCACCAGAGATACCAATTCGGTAAGCTACCGGGCGGCGAAATGGATTTTCGACGTGGTGCGGGAGCAGAAGATTGAAATAGATGTTAAAGACGTTGACGTGGAAGAGAAAGTGACCGAAACCGAGATAAGGGCCATACTGGATAGAATATTCGACCTCGGTGACGGTGATATCGTCGACGGCACCATCAAAGCCGTCGAATCGGGAGTCCTCGATTCACCGTGGAGTCCCAATACGACCGTTAAAGACCGTGTCCTTGGGGTGAGAGACGCCCGGGGCGCCTGCCGCTACCTCGAATTCGGTAATCTCCCCATCCCCGAAGATATTAAGGACTTTCACCGCGGGAAAGTAGCCGAGAGGGAAACGCTGGAGGGGAGAAAGGCGGATTACCACACTACCGTTAAAGATTTATGGAGTTTCAGCAAAGGTAAAATCGTGGGACTGCCGCCATTTAACCAGTAGCCTTATCGATAAACAGCGTAAGACCATATTAACAGGCTATCATCATTTCTCA
>CAYNDI010000130.1:1676-6789 GCA_964395955.1 uncultured Dehalococcoidaceae bacterium | reverse complement strand
CCCTCTCCTATCAAGGAGAGGGGGAATTTTAGAAGAAGGGTTTCACCCTTCTTAGACTTTCCTTATCGCCCTCCCCAAAACGGGGTGTTTTAGAGGGGCAAAACCCCTCTTTTATTTTTCCCCCCTTCCCTTCACTGATACCCAAGGGAAGGGGGTCAGGGGGATAGGTTTCATAGAAAATCCCTTATTTCGCCTGGAGAATCAGCCTGGTGCGGTGTATCGATTCGGGGTAATGCTCGAAGCCGAGGGCAGCGGCGACCTGCTCCGGTCTCCCCGAGCCATGGCTATCGCAGCGCAGCTTCATATCGATGGTGCAATGGCCGCTATGCCAATCGTTGAGTCGGATATCCTCAATCAAAACTCTCAGGTCGTATTTACGCGGGCCGGTATCCCGCTGATGCTGCCAGGGAAGGCTCTTTTTCTTCATGAGGTCGGCAATAGCCGCTTCTATTTCCGGCTGTTCTCTATCGGTAGACAGACCGGCGGTGTATTCGGCAAAGCGTACCTGTGACTGCATCGAAGGCATATTGAGCGCAGTATTGAAGACCTGGCGAATAGCGATACCTTCGGGGAGCTGCCGGCTGACGGCGGCGGTGAAAGCGTGGGGAGAAACGAACTTCGCCAGGATGATGTCCATTAACTCGGCTTCGCTGGTGACCCCCAGGGCGAGAGGCGCCGCCAGTGACATGCGGGGGTGGGGGTTAAATCCCTCGGAGTACGCGATGGCGATGCCGGCACGGTTAAGAGCCCGATGCCACAGGCGTATCAGGTCGAGGTGAGAGATAAACTTTAGTCCTGTTTCACGGCTGAAATTTATACGCAGGCGCTGCATATTCTGTCCCGGTAATCCATCATATTCAAGAGAGCGAACTCAGGCACTTTTGTTTGTGCCGTTTTTATCTTCAGTCTTTTCGTTTTTCTTGTCGTCGGTTTTCTCAGTTGCAGTAGACGGGCGGTCTCTGGTCAGCAGGACTTTCTGAATCTTATGTCCCTTCATCTCGGTTATTACCATCTTCAAGCTCTCATACCGCAGTTGTTCGCGCCGCCTGGGGATATGCCCCAGCTGGCTGAGGATGAATCCGGCGACCGTTTCATAGTCCTCGCCTTCCGGCAGGTTCAGTCCCATGGCTTCATTGGCTTCGTCGATACGCATGCCGGCGTCTATCTGGAAGGTATATTCGTTGATTATCTCATAGTCCTTTTCCACCGCGGCCAGCTCGTCGCCTACCTCGCCGACAATCTCTTCGACGAGTCGAGAAAGAGTGACTATCCCAGCCGTGCCGCCGTATTCGTCAACGACGACCGCCAGGCGGTAATTATCATCGCGCATCTCGGCAAAAAGCTCGTCGATATGCTTGGACTCTGGAGCGAAATAGGCCGGCCGGATGATTTCGTCGATGGTGCTTTCCTCACTGACCGTACCCCTGGCCAGCGCCATGAGTACGTCCTTCACCGCGAGGACACCTACCACGTTGTCCATGTTTTCTTTATAAACCGGAAAGCGGGACATGGGATTCTCCGTATAGAGTGCCAGAAGGTCGGATAGCTGGGAACCCTGGGTGATGGCGATTACCTCCGGGCGGGGTACCATTACCTCGTCTACGGGGCGGTCACCGAACTCGAAGACCTTATTCAGCAGTCTGGCTTCTTTCGCCTCCACGGTGCCCTCTTTATGACCGACCGAAATCATGGAGCGGATTTCCGCCGGGGAGGCAAGTGTTTTGCTGCCCGGCTTGGCACCCGTCATCCTGGTAAAACCGGTGGCAATCCAGCTTAACGCTACGACGAAAGGCGTGAAGACCCAGGAAATCCATACTAAAGGACGGACGAGCCAGATAGCCATTTTTTCCGAATGCCGGGCGGCAAATGTCTTGGGGGTGGTCTCGGCAAAAATGAGGATGACCACGGTAATAATAGCGGTGGCGTAGAGGATTCCTCCCTCTCCCCACCAGGAGACCGCCAGTGTCGTTACCAGGGCCGCCGCCGCCGTATTGCAGACATTGATTCCCAGCAGCACGACGGACAGGAGCTTCTCGGGCTTTTCAATCATCCTGGCTACCCGCCGGGCACCCTTGACCCTGGTACTTACCAGGTGTTCCAGCCTGACTTTCTGCAGGGATAAGAAGGCCGTCTCCGAGCTGCAGAAGAACGCAGTCAGAGCTATAAAAACGAGAATAAGGATGATATAAGTTAATGTATGGCCGTCCATGGTAATATCACTCCGCTCCCGTGTTAGTCTCGGACTTCGGCTGTTTATCCCGTATCAGCAGGATTTTCTCGATTTTCTGGCCTTTCATTTCGGTTATTACTATCTTCAAGCCCTGATAGCGCAGCTGTTCGTTGCGGCGGGGTATATGGCCCAGCAGCCTGAGGATGAAACCGGCCACGGTCTCGTACTCTTCATTTTCGGGGAGTTTCAACTCCATCTCTTTATTAGCGTCTTCGATGCGCATGCTGCCGTCTATCTGGAAGGTGTATTCATTGATGATTTCATAGTCCTTGTCCACACCGGCCAGCTCGTCACCGACTTCGCCGACGATTTCCTCGACGAGACGGGTCAGGCTGACTATTCCAGCCGTGCCGCCGTATTCGTCAATGACAACAGCCATGCGATAATTATTATCGCGCATATCAAAAAAGAGCTCGTTGGTATGCTTGGACTCGGGAGCGAAGTAGGCCGGACGCACCAGGTCGTCGATGGTGCTGTCGTTATTAATGCTGCCCCTGGCGCGCGCCATCAGGACGTCTTTTATGGAGAGAATCCCAAGGATATTGTCCAGGTTGTCTTTGTATACCGGGAAGCGGGAGAGGGGGCTTTCGGTATAGAGCCTGAGGAAATCGGCGATAGTGGAGCCCTGGGGAATGGCGGTTACTTCAAGGCGAGGCACCATGACCTCGTAAACGGGGCGGTCACCGAAGTCGAAGACCTTGTGCAGCATCTTGGCTTCGTCCTCTTCCACGGTACCTTCCTTGCGACCGACCGAAATCATGGTGCGTATTTCTTCGTCGCTGATGATGGACCGGGCCACCGGCGTGCCACCGACAAAAGTGGTGAATCCCGCGCTTATCCAGCTGAGGGCAATAACGAACGGGGTGAACAGCCAGGAAATAAACCGCAACGGTCGGTGGAGCAGGAGCGAAAGTCTTTCCGAATGCTGTGCCGCAATCGTCTTGGGGGTTACCTCGCAGAATATCAGGAGAATGACTGTCAGCACGATGGTTGCATAGATAATACCCCACTGGTCTCCCCACCAGTGGATGGCCAGAGAGGTTGCCAGGGCGGCGGCGGCGGCATTGACCAGGGTATTGCCGAATAAGACGACGGAGAGGAAACGCTCCGGGCGCTCAATCAGACTGGCGACATTTTTAGCACCCTTGACGTTGGAACCTATAAGATATTCGAGGCGAACACGCTGCAGGGAGACGAAGGCCGTTTCCGAGCCGGAAAAGAAGGCGGAAAACAGCAGACAGATTACCAGCAGGAAAATATATAGTTCAATATTATCGAGCATTTGCTGTAACGCTTATCTTAGCGTTTCTACAGAAATAATGATAACATCGGATTGGGGGAGTGTCAAAGGGGGATATCGCGGTATTTGATTATTCCCATCCCGCTATCAACCCTTTTCTGCCATTACAAGGTTGACAGGTCTACCTTTTTTCCCGTTCGTGATGATTCGTAAATACCGAAGATAGCTTTTACCGTACCCAGGTTGTCTTTACCCGCGGTCAGGGGTTCTTTGCCATCCCGGCAGCACTCGGCGAAGTGTAGAATTTCGTTAACGAAAGGGTCATCGCCGGAAAGCGGTCCTCTCACCGGCTCAATAGGCACGAATTTGCCGAATGGTTCGCCCGGATTGTCACGTTGGCGGGAGGATATCATGCCGTGGGCAAACTGGTACGTCCTGTCTTCCGCCTGGGTGGAGTAAACAGTGCCTTCGTCGCCGTAAAGCGTGTACTGGCAGCCGAGTGGGGAATGTGTAAACGAGGCGATGATGAGGATATCGCCGATGGCGCCGTTTTCGAATTCCATGGTGGCGCAGGCGTATTCCTCGGCGCCGTTTAAAAACTGCGGGTGTACCGACCGGCTGACTCCATAGACGCTCTTGATATCTCCGATGTAGTACCGTAGCAGGTCGACCTGGTGAATAACGCCGGATATCATCATGCCGCCACCTGCCAGCTTCGGGTCCGCAAGCCAGCTACCGAGCATATAACTGCCGTCCACAGGCATATTGGATATTAAAACGCACCTTGTCACCCGCACCGTGCCCAGTTCACCGCTATCGATAATACGTTTGATAGCCAGGGAGTGGGGCATATACCGGAGGTCGTGGCCAATCATGAAGGTAACGCCGGCCTCAGCAGTGGCCTGCACCATATTGTTGCATTCCTGGATGTTTCTACCCATTGGTTTTTCCAGGAGAACGTGCTTGCCGGCGGCGGCCGCGGCCAGCACCTGGGGCTCGTGCTGGTCATGCGAAGTGCAGATATCCACAGCGCTGATATCGGCTTCCTTCAGCATCTGGTGATAGTCATCGTAGCAGGCATCAACATTCGCTTTCCCGGCGAACTCCTCCATAGCCTCGCGGCGGATATCGCAGACAGCGGTCAGCTTAACTCTTTCGGGATACTGATTGTAGGCAGTCAGATGGTACCAGGAAATGCTGCCCGTTCCGATAAGTCCAACCTTCAATGGCTTTAACATATTTCTACTCTCCGATTATATTGTTTTTACAGCTCTTTCCAGGTATTTTTTCGTCCAGGGGCAGGCGACGATGCACAGACCACAGAAAGTCCTGCCGACTATTTCTCCACCCGTTCTTTTTGTCAGTAGTAATCGTGCGGTTTCCCGGCACTTAAAGGCATCGTAAAGGGCTTCACGGGGAATACCCGCCTGCCAGCTTTCCCCGGTAATGGCACCGGCGGGGCAGGCATCAAAACAATGCGTACAATGGGAACAAAGGGAGGCGTTCAGCGGACGGCCGGTTTCCAGCGGGGCATCGGTAAGTACCGTGGTGAGTCTTACCGCCGAGCCGAAGCGCTTGGTGACCAGTAAAGCACACTTGCCTATCCAGCCGAGCCCGGCGCGGGTGGCGACCGTCTTATGGGG